>JAGQSS010000176.1 GCA_020439405.1 Ilumatobacter sp.
CGCACTGTCACCCGGGTCAGGTGACCAACGGTAACGGGCTCGGCTGGCGCCTCGCCCGTCACCTCTGGCACCTGACCCGATGGGGCGACGACGGTGGGGGGTCCGGGTCAGCCGCGGTCGGTGAGGTCGTATTCGTTGGCGTAGTAGGGGTGGTCGGGGTCGTAGGTGGTCAGGGGGTGGGGGTCGGTGACGACGCCGGCCGGGCGCCGGCCCGGTCCGTCCATCCCGAGTCGGTCGTCGCCGAGGTCGTCTCGCACGACCGACGCGACCGTCTGGAGCTCGGCGACGACGTCGGCGTGGTCGCCCGCGACGTCGGTCGTCTCCCCGACGTCGGCGACGAGGTCGTACAGCTCCTCGACCGGTTCGCCGTCGCGCGCCACGTGCAGCTTCCACCGGCCACGTCGGACCGCGGCCAGGTCGTTCCCCCGGAAGTACGCGAACACGCGATGGGGATCGCCCGACTCACCGCGCAGCAGCGCCGACACGTCGCATCCGTCGATCGCCCGCGCCGGCAGCTCGCCGCCCGCGATCGTCGCGAACGTCGGCAGCAGGTCGATCGACGACACCACCTCCGAACACACGGCACCGGCCGGCACCTGCCCGGGCCAGCGCACGACGAACGGTACCCGCAACCCACCGTCCCACGTCTGGCCCTTGGTGCCGCGCAACGGTTCGTTGCTGCCGCCCTCGTCGCGGGCGCGCGACCCGTTGTCGCTCGTGAAGATCACGATCGTGTCGTCGTCGAGCCCGAGGCGACGCAGCTCGGTGAGGATCACGTCGGTCGTCCAGTCGATGCTCGCCACGGCCGCGCCGTAGGCGCCGTTGCGTGACGCGTCGGCGAACCGTTGCTGGACGTAGATCGGCAGGTGCACGTAGATGTGCGCGAGGTAGAGGAAGAACGGCCGGTCGTGGTTCGCCCGGATGAACCGCACCGACTCCGCGGCGAACCGGGCGGTGAGCGACGCCTGATCGGGTTGCTGTTCGAGCACCTCGTCGTCGAGCAGCAACGGCAGCGGTGGGTACTCGTCGGCGATGGCGATCCCCATCTCGGCCAGCTTCGCCGGCCAGTTCGGCATCCCCTCCGGCATCACCTGGCGCCCCATGTCGTTCGAGTACGGGATGCCGAACGAGTGGTCGAACCCGTGGCGGGTCGGCAGGAACTCGGGCTGGTCGCCGCAATGCCACTTGCCGACGTGCTGGGTCGCGTAGCCGGCGTCGCGCAGCATCGACGCGAGCGTCGTCTCGCCGGTGTCGAGTCCGAGCCGCTGGCCGGGGAACAGCACGGGCAGGCCGTCGAACGATCCGAACCCGATCCGCGGCGGGTAGCAGCCGGTGAGCATCGCGCCACGCGAAGGTGAACAGACGGGCGACGCCATGTAGAAGTCGGTGAACCGCATCCCCTCGGCGGCGAGCCGGTCGAGCGTCGGCGTGTCGTTGCGCGTCGACCCGTAGCACCCGAGGTCGCCGTACCCCAGGTCGTCGCAGTTGATCAACACGATGTTCGGTTGCCGCATCCCGTCCTCTCCAATGCGCCCGTCGCGCGGCCCGATCATCGCACGGCGAGGTCGGCGGCGGTGCGGTGGAACCGGGTGCCGAGGGCGAGGTGGGTCTCCGACCGTCGGGCGCCCGGAAGGGCGAGGACGTCCTGCAGGACCTCGTCGAGGTGCTCGTTCGACCGGGCGACGATCCGGCACAGCAGGTCGCCGGGACCGGTGACCGCATGCACTTCGAGGACCTCCGGGATCGCGGCGAGATGCTCGACGACCGAGGGCCCGTGCCCCTGTGTGATCTCGAGGGTCACGAACGCCAGCACGCCGAACCCGATCGCCCGTGCGTCGACGTCGGGTCCGTAGCCGGTGATCACGCCGGCCCCCTCCATGCGAGCCAGCCGGGCGGTGGCGGTGCCGCGGGCGACCGATGCGAGCCGGGCGACCTCGGCGATCGGGGTGCGCGGCTGGTCGCGCAGGATCCGGAGGAGGGTCCGGTCGATGTTGTCGAGTTCGATCATTCTGCTCACTCCGCTCGCTCGTTCTCGCTGATGACTGTACGAGATGCACAGTGGTCGAGGGATCGATTGCGCCGTTCGGTCGACCCGTCGGAGACTGGGTGTTCGAACCGATCAACGGAGGACCGTCCCGTGACCGACACCGCACCCGCCGCCACCACGCCCGCCGCCCGCCTCACCGGGTGGGACTCGATCGAGTTCTGGGTCGGCAACGCCCGCGCGATGGCCGGATTCCTGTCCGGCTCGTTCGGCTTCACGATCACCGCCTACGCCGGACCCGAGACCGGCGTCGACGACCGAGCGTCGTACCTGCTCGAGCAGGGCGGCATCCGGCTCGTCGTGACGTCGGGCCTGACCCCCGAATCGCCGATCTGGAACCACGTCCGTCAACACGGTGACGGCGCCCACGACCTCGCGTTCGTCGTCGACGACGCGACAGCGACGTACGAGGCGGCGATCGCCCGCGGCGCTCGACCGGTCGACGAGCCGTACGAGTTGCGCGACGATCATGGCGTGCTGCGCCTGTCGTCGGTCGCCACGTACGGGGAGACGAAACACACCTTCGTCGATCGCCGCGACTACGCGGGTTACTACTGCCCGGGCTACGAGCGCGACGGCGTGCCGCCCGCGCCGGTCGGCCCCGAGGTCGGCCTCGTCGACATCGACCATGTCGTCGGCAACGTCGAGGAACACCACCTGGACGAATGGGTGTCGTTCTACGAAGAGGTCATGGGGTTCACCCAGCTCCGCCATTTCGACGAGTCGCAGATCGCCACCGAGTTCTCGGCGTTGCGGTCGACCGTCGTGTGGAACGGCAACAACATCGTGATGCCGCTCAACGAGCCGGCCGAGGGCCGCCGCAAGAGCCAGATCCAGGAGTACATCGACACGTACCGCGGGCCGGGCGTCCAACACCTGGCGTTCCGTACCGACGACATCGTGCAGGCGATCGCGTCGCTGCGCGCTCGGGGTGTGCGCTTCCTCGAGGCGAACGACGCCTACTACGACGACGTCACCGAGCGGCTCGGGTTCCTCGACCTGCCGTGGGACGCGGTGCGCGAGCTCGGCATCCTCGTCGACCACGAGCCCGACGGTCATCTCCTCCAGCTGTTCACCGAGCCCGTGTCCGATCGGCCGACGGTGTTCGTCGAGATCATCCAGCGCGGGGGAGCGCGCGGCTTCGGCGAAGGCAACTTCAAGGCGCTGTTCGAGTCGATCGAACGCGAACAGGAACGACGCGGCAACCTCTGATGAGTCCGCTGCCGGTGCCCGAGGGTTCGCCCTTCCCGACGAGCAGTCTGCCGTTCGGGATCGGTCACCACGGCGACGGCCGGCTCCGGGCGTGGGCAGCGTTCGGCGATCACGCGGTCGATCTCGACGGGCTGATGCGCTCGGGTGCGTTCCTCGGCCTCGGACTCGCCCCGAACATCTTCGCCGGGCCCTACCTCAACCAGTACCTCGCCACCGGCCGCGACACGTGGCGGGCGGTGCGGACCCGTCTACGGGAAGCGGTCGACGACGCGACCCCGGTGGTCGTCGCCCACACGGTGGCTCGCGACGAGTTGGTGATGGGGCTGCCCACCGCGCCGACCGACTACGTCGACTTCTACTCCTCGCTGCACCACGCCACGAACCTCGGCCGGATGTTCCGGCCCGACGGCGACGCCCTCCTGCCGAACTGGCGGCGCATCCCGATCGGCTACCACGGCCGAACCGGCACGCTCGTCGCCGACGGCACCCCGATCCCGCGGCCGTCGGGCTACCGCCTCGTCGACGGCGAGCCCGAGGTCGGTCCGAGTACCCGACTCGACATCGAACTCGAGGTCGGCACCGTCGTCGGCGTCGGCAGCGAACTCGGGGTGCCGATCCCGATCGAGCGCGCCGGCGACCACCTGTACGGCGTGTGTCTCGTGAACGACTGGTCGGCCCGCGACATCCAGGCGTTCGAGTACCAACCGCTCGGACCGTTCCTCGGCAAGAGCTTCGCCACGTCGGTGTCGCCCTGGCTCGTGTCGTTCGACGCACTCGAACCGTTCCGCGTCGCGCCGCCGACGCAGGAACCACCGGCTGCCGACTACCTCACCACCGACGAACCGTGGGGCTTCGATCTGCACCTCGAGGTCTGGTTCGACAGCGCCGCGATGCGGGCCGCGGGCACGGCACCGGTCCGGCTGAGCGCGACGTCGTTCGCCGACATGTACTGGACACCCGCGCAACAACTCGCCCATCTCACGGTCAACGGTGCGTCGACCCGGCCCGGCGACCTGTTCGCGTCGGGCACCGTGTCGGGTCCCACGCCGGGTACCGAGGGCAGCCTGATCGAACTCACCGTCAACGGCGAACGCCCCATCGAACTGCCCGACGGCACGACGCGCAGCTTCCTGCTCGACGGCGACCGCGTCGAGCTGCGCGGCTGGGCGGGCAGCGACCCAGCGCGCCGGATCTCGCTCGGCACGGTCACGGGCACCGTGATCCCGACGAAGGGAGCGACCTGATGCCGCACTACCAGACCGTCGGCGACGTCCCGCGCAAGCGCCACACCGTCACGCGCGACGCGACCGGCGAGCGCCTGCTCGAGGAACTGATGGGTCAGGAGGGGTTCTCGTCTCGTTCCTCGCTGCTCTACCACCGGCATGCGCCGTCGGCCCTGGTGGCGATCGACGAACTCGACGAACCGCTCGCGCGCGACGTGAGCGCCGACCGCCCGCTCACGCCTCGGCATCTCCGGACCGGCGACCTGCCCACCGGCGGCGATGTCGTCCTCGACCGGCACGTCCTGCTCGCCAACGACGACGTGCGGATCGCCTGGGCTGCTGCCGGGCGCGGGGCGAGCACGCATTACCGCAACGCGATCGGCGACGAGCTCGTCTACGTGCAAGAGGGAGCCGCATCGCTCGAGACGGTGTTCGGCCGCCTCGCCGTTGCGGCCGGCGACTACGTGGTGATCCCGGCGTCGACGACACACCGGTGGGTGAGCGAGGGCGACCTCCGGTTGCTCGTCGTCGAGGCGACCGGACACGTCGCCCCGCCGCGCAAGTACCTGTCGGCCAGCGGCCAGTTCCTCGAACACGCACCGTTCTGCGAACGCGACCTGCGCGCCCCGACCGAGCCGCTCGTCGAGTCCGGCGACGAGGTGCCGGTCGTCGTCCGCAACCGCGGCGGACTCAGCCGACACGTCCATCGCCACCATCCGTTCGACGTCGTCGGCTGGGACGGCCAGCTGTACCCGTGGGCGTTCGCGCTCTCCGATTTCGAACCGATCGTCGGCAGTCTGCACCAGCCGCCGCCGGTCCACCAGACGTTCGAGGGTCCGGGCTTCGTCGTGTGCTCGTTCGTCCCACGCTTGTTCGACTTCCACCCCGACGCCGTCAAGGTGCCGTACCACCACGCGAACACCGACTCCGACGAGGTGCTGTTCTACAGCGACGGCAACTTCATGAGCCGGGCCGGTTCGGGCATCGGCATCGGGTCGATCTCGTTCCATCCGGCCGGCTTCGTGCACGGGCCACAGCCGGGCAGCTTCGAGGCGAGCCTCGACCACGACCGCACCGCCGAGACCGCCGTGATGATCGACACCTTCCGCCCGCTCGGCGTCAGCGACACCGCCCGCTCCATCGCCGACCCCGACTACTGGCACAGCTGGAACCGCTGACGAATGCGTGAACAATGTGCAGGATCATCCTGCAAATTGTTCACGCATTGGACGGTCGGACTCTCGGGGAACTCACAGGTTGGTCACGGCTCGTCGCGAGGTGAGGGTCCGTAGGGTTGCCGACCATGACCCCTCGCACCCTCTCCCGTCGCTCGGTCGTCACCGGGCTGCTCGCCGCCCCGGCGGTCGCGTTCCTCGCCGCGTGCGGCGACGGCAACAGCACCGCCTCGACGACCACCACCGGATCGACCGGCACGACCGGCTCGACCGGCTCGACCGACAGCACCACGGCCGATTCGTCGACCGAGACCACGACCGCTGCAACGACCTCGACGGGCGCATGGGCGTCGGGTGGCACCGACCTGATCACCGTCGACTACCCGGACGACTCGATCTTCGCCGCGGCCGCGACCTGCGCCGTCGCCCTCACGTCGGCGACGACCGAAGGCCCCTGCTACTTCCAGTCCGACACCGGCGAGGACATCTCGCTCGGCAAGACGGGCCTGCCGATGCAGCTGTGCGCCCAGCTCGTCGACACGGAGTGCAACCCGCTCGAGGGCTACACGATCGAGGCGTGGCACTGCGACACGCGAGGCGTCTACTCCGGCGACACGAGCGACAGCGACGACCCCGACCGGTTCGCCGGCGACTTCTGCACGGCGGGCGACGCCGAGGCCGAGCAGAGCACCTGGTTCCGTGGCCAGCTCACGACCGATGCCAGCGGTCGGGTGAACTTCGCGACCGTGTTCCCTGGCTGGTACTCGGGCCGGACGATCCACATCCACTTCGCGGTCAGTGACCCCGACGGCACCAGCCGCGTCATCTCCCAGTGGGGGTTCGCCGAGGACTTCACGACCGAGATCTGCACGACCCACGACCAGTACGCCGACCGCGGCACCCAGGACACGCCGATCACCAGCGACAACGTCTTCCCGTCCGAGGGCTACGAGAACTACCTGCTCACCACGCAGCAGAACAGCGACGGCACCCTGCTCGGGTACGGCGTGATCCAGATCGACCCGACCGTCGTCGCGACGGAAGCCGCTGGTGGCGCCCCCGGCGGCCAGGGTGGCGGTCCCGGCGGTGCGCCGCCGAGCCGCCCCTGAGGCGACGACGTCGCAGGGCGACGACCGTCCGCCGTTTGAGCGACGGCCGTCGGTGGCACCATGTCGCCATCGAACCGATGGCAGATCCCGATCCGACGCGCTCGGCGCGCACACGCGGCATCGTGTTGGCCGTCAGCGTGGGCTTCGTCACGTTGTGTTCGATCGTCGGCTTCTTCGGGAGCGGGCGCCGGATCATCGTGGTGCAGCCGGGCGGGGCCACGTTCGACGACCGCGTCCTGCCGGTCTTCTTCCTGGCCTTCTTCGCCACGGCGATCGTCAGCTGGCGCTGGCCCCGCATCGGCGGGGTGCTGGCGCTGTTCGTCGTCGCCGGGTTCGTCCCGTTCGCCATCAACCAGCTCGAGCCCTGGTCGGCCGTCGTCACCGTCGCCGTGTTCGGCATCCCGGCGCTCCTGTGGACCGCGCTCGGCGCGACACGACGGACCACCGCCGACCCCGACCTCGACCCCGACGCCGATCCCGACGACGCTCCCGACCTCGGGCGCCGTCGGTTCTTGCTCACCGTCGCGGGCGGGGTCGTCGCGGTGGT
>JAGQSS010000177.1 GCA_020439405.1 Ilumatobacter sp.
CGCGGGAACGGACCTGGTCTGACCACATCCGTTCCCGCTAGCGGTTCTTCCAGGCGACGGGGCGTTTGGCGAGGAAGCTCTGCATCGCCTCGCCGCAGTCCTCGGTGAGGCTCGTCATGATCTGGTTGCGGTTCTCGATGTCGATGCCGGCGGCGAGGCTCGGGATCTCGAGGTTCGACCACAGCACCTCCTTCGTCATCCACGTCCCGAACGGGCTGTTCCCGCAGATCTCACCGGCGACGGCCAGGCAGCGATCCATCAACTCGTCGGCGGGGACGCTGCGGCTCACGATCCCGAGTCGATCGGCCTCGGCGGCGTCGATCACGCGACCGGTGAGGATCAACTCCCACGCACGCGACACGCCGATGAGCCGGGGCAGCATCCAGCTGACGCCCATGTCGCACCCCGAGAGCCCGAGGCGGATGAACGCCGTGCCGAACTTGGCGGTGTCGGCGCAGTACCGGATGTCGCACGCGAGCGACCAGGCCATGCCACCACCGGCAGCAGCACCGTTCACGGCGGCGATCACGGGCTGGCGGACGGCGCGCAGGTGATGGATCACCTCGGCGATGTGCTGCTGGACGGCCATGCCGCGCTGCGGCTTGCCGAAGTCTTCGGTCCCCGGGACGACGCCGTATCCCTTCAGATCGAGTCCGGCACAGAAGGCGCGGCCCGCACCGGTGAGGATCACGGCACGACAGGAGTGGTCGGCGTCGACTGCGTCGAGCGCTGCGTGCATGTCCTCGACGAGCTCGTACGTCAGCGTGTTCATGTCGTCCGGGCGGTTCAGCGTCAGCCTCGTGACGCCCTCGGCCGGATGATCGATCAGAACGTTGTCTCCCATCCCGTCATCGTCGCCGACGCGCCGGCCGCGGGCCGAGCCGGGAGCGGTGCGGCCCCGTCGAGGTCAGTCCTCGCGCCGGTAGTGCACGGCGACGGCACCACAGCGCAGCGGCGTGGACGACACCAGCTCGAGTCGTCGCGTCTCGGGCAGTCCGCCCGAGTACAGGGTCGGGCCGTGACCCGTCAGCCGAGGCTGGACGAGAAAGTGGTATTCGTCGATGAGCCCTAACCGATCGAGTTCGACGGCGAGCCGGCCGCTCCCGAGCAACACGCCGTCGGGCGTCGCGTCCTTGAGTGCCTGCACGCCCGACCGGAGATCGCCACCGATGTGGTGGCTGTTCGCCCACGGATAGTCGGTCCGTGTCGACGACACCACGTACTTCGGCTTGGCGTCGAGCGCGATCGCCCAGTCACGGATCGCCGGTGACGCCGGCTCGTCGCCTCGCGCGACGGCCGGCCAGTAGCTCTCCATCATCTCGTAGGTGACGCGGCCCCAGAGCATCGCCCCGGCCTCGTCCATGAGGTGGGTGAAGTGGGCGTGCGTCTCGTCGTCGGCGACGCCCTCCTGGTGGTCGACGCAACCGTCCAACGTGACATTGATGCCGAAGGTCAGGTTCCCCACATCGCGGAATCTAGCCAGCCATTGTCACCGCATCATGACGGCCGTCACGTTCGGACGGGAACCGATCGGGGTACTCGTGCGTCCAAGAAGCACGAGGCCGATCCACGGACTCCCGAACCAGGACAACACCCGATGAGCGCCACCCCAGCTCCTTCCCCGTTCGACACCGATCAACCGCTGACCTACTCCCTCGACCGGCGAGGCCCGAACGATCCGCGGATCGGTTCGATCCACGTACTGCTCGCCGTCCTCACCGCCGCCCTCGTCGCTGCGGCCTACATCGTCCTGTAGGAGAGATCGGCGTCAGGCGATCACCGGGGGCTTCGGCCCGCTGGTGACGAAGGCGAGTTCCTGCACCGCTCGCGTCATGGCGACGTACAGGAGGCGTGCGCCTCGGGTCGACGGTTCGATGTCGAGGATCGCGTGCGGTTCGACGACCACGACGCCGTCGAACTCCAGGCCCTTGACCGCCTCGGCGGTGAAGATCGGGACGTCGTCGTGGCCGAGTTCGTGCACGTGGTCGACAGCGACGAGACCCGCTGCCTCCAACGCCTCGCCGATCGAATCGTGGAGTTCGGCCGGAGCCACGATGCCCGTCAGGCGATGGCGATGCTTCACGTCACGAACCGTGGCGGCCACCGCCGACGGCAGCTCGCTCAACGCCGATTCGTGCCAGGCCGGCGCGGCGCCGTCGACCCGCACCGATCGGCTGGCCGTGGCGTCGACGCCGGTGAGGGGCAGCAAACGGTTCGCGACGGTGAGGATCGGTTCGGGCACGCGGTAGCCGATGGTGAGGTCGGCGATCGTGCCGTCGACACCGGCACCGGTGCGCCCGGTCACGAGATGGGCGAACACGTCGGCCCACCGCTCCTGGCCAGCGGGGGTCGTCGACTGGGCGACATCGCCGACGAGCGTGAGCGAACCCGTCGGTGAACGACGGCCGATGACACGGAGCGCGACCGCCGACTGGTCCTGCGCCTCGTCGACGACGACGTGGGCGTACGTGAACGGGGTGCCGTTGAGCAGTGTGTTCGCCTCGTCGACGAGGAACTGATCGGCCGCCGTCCACTGTCGACGCTTGCCACGCGGACCGTCGAGGTACTTGTCGACGAGGTTGACCGGCTTCTGCGTCGGCCAGCACTTGTTCAGCGCCGACTTGAGCGGACCGGCCTCGCTCCATCGGTCGTCGCCGTTGCAGCGGCGGCACAACTCCTGTTGGGCCAGCACCCGCAGCCGTTCGCGCCGCTGGTTGATCGGGACGACGCCGGCCTTCGCCGTCTCGACCCACTCGGCGATCAGCGACGCCTCGAACGTGAACTTGCGTGCGCCGAGCGGCACGACCACGTCGTCGACCGGCGGCTGGATCGCCGCGAGTGCACGGGTCTCGATCTCGGCCAACCGCTCGGCCGACCCCTTCCACCGAGCGGTCTCGGCGTCGTCCGTGCCGGTCACGTCGACCTTGGGGATGCAGAGATCGACCGCCGTGCACTGGCGGACCGCCTTCTCGCCGAGCGACGGGAGGACGTTGGAGATGTAGTCGAGGAACGCCTGGTTGGGGCCGACGACGAGCACACCGTCGCGGGCGAGTCGTGCCCGATGCTCGAACAGCAGATATGCGGCCCGGTGCAGGGCGACGGCCGTCTTGCCGGTGCCCGGTCCACCCTGCACGATCAGGGCCTGGTCGATGTCGGAGCGAATCACGACGTCCTGCTCGCCCTGGATGGTCGCGACGATCTCGCGCATCGCACCCGATCGCTCCGCACCGATCTCGGCGAGGACGGGGTCGGGGATGCCCGCAGCGACCGACCCGTCGGCGTCGGGGTCGTCGAGGTGTTCGTCGAGGTAGGCGGTCATCTCGCCGTCGGCCAACGTGAACCGGCGACGGAACGTCACGCCGAGCGGGTCGATCGCCGTCGCCCGGTAGAACGGCGCCGAGATCGGTGCACGCCAGTCGACGACGACCGGCTCGCCACGCTCGTCCTCGATGTGGCGACGCCCGATGTACCACTCCTCCGGCTCCCCCGTCGTGGGCGACGGTTCGTCGATCCGGCCGAAGAAGTCGCCGGCACCGGGCGATCGCAACGAGTCGAGCGCCTCCCAGACGGTCATCTCGATGTACTCCGACGTGATCGCGTCGGCCGCGCTCGTCGGATCGACCGATTCGAGTCGTTCGATCATCGAGTCGCGGCAGGCGCGCGAACGGGTCAGACGGGCGCGTTCGAGCTCGAGTTCGGGGAAGGCTTCCGTCGACACAGGGCATGCCACGCTATCGGACGAGGCCGAGCGACGCAGGTCCGTTTCGTCGCGACCGCCGGCGACCGACCAGGATGCTGACGTGAAGATCGACGATTTGTTCTCCGTGTCCGGCAAGATCGTCCTCGTGACCGGCGGGTCGCGCGGCATCGGCGAGATGATCGCCGCCGGCTTCCTCGCCAACGGCGCCAAGGTCTACATCAGCTCACGCAAGGCCGACGCCTGCGACGCCACGGCGAAGCGGCTCGTCGACACCTACGGCGGCGAATGCATCCCGATCCCCGCCGACCTCTCGGGGCTGGAAGGGGCCACCGCACTCGCCGACGAGTTGAAGCAGCGCGAGACCCGACTCGACGTGTTGGTCAACAACGCCGGACAGGCGTGGGGTGCACCGTTCGAGGAGTTCCCCGAGAAGGGCTGGGACCGCGTCCTCAACGTGAACGTGAAGGGCCCCTTCTTCGTCATTCAGCAGCTGATGCCGCTCCTCGAGGCGGGCGCGACCGCCGACGAGCCGGCTCGCATCATCAACATCGGGTCGATCGACGGGCTGCGCCCTCCCCGACTGCAGACGTACTCGTACTCGCCGTCGAAGGCCGCCATCCACGCCATGACCCGTCAGCTCGCTGCCGAACTCGCGCCGCGCCACATCGTCGTCAACGCGATCGCTCCCGGACCCTTCCCGACCTGGATGCTGTCGACCGGCGTCGGCGGCGGCGGCGACGTCGACAACACCGACTGGGACTCCCTCGCGTCGACGAACCCGCGCGGCCGCGTCGGGACCCCGGAGGACATCGCCGGGCTGTCGATCTTCCTCGCCAGCCGGGCCGGCGCCTACACGGTCGGCGAGATCATCACGTGCGACGGCGGCGTCGTCGTCTCCTGACCCGACGACCGTTCGACATCCGGCCGCACCCGGTCGAGCCGTCCCCGCAGGCAGACTGTCGTCCATGTGGGCCCCTCCCCTCGCCGATGCGCCGTTGCGAATCACGGGGTTGACGAAGTGGTTCGGTGACAAGCTCGCGCTCGATCAGCTGAGCCTGGAGGTCCCCGGCGGCAGCTGCTTCGGGCTCGTCGGCCCGAACGGCAGCGGCAAGTCGACGACGGTCCGCTCGATCGTCGGCCTGGTCCGCCCCGACGGCGGCACCATCGAGGTGTGCGGCCACGACGTCGCCACCGCGACCCAGGACGCCCGCGCCGCCACCGGGGTCGTGCTCGATCCGCTCCAGCTGTTCGAACGTCTGACGGCGCGCGAGTTCGTCCGCACGATGGGCGAGCTGCGCGGCCTCGACACCGACGTCGCCGATGCTCGCGCCGACCAGCTGTTCGTCGCGTTGCAACTGATCGACGACGCCGACCGGCCGATCTCCGGGTACAGCCACGGCATGCGCAAGAAGACCGCGCTCGCCGCCGCGTTGCTCCATCGGCCGCGACTGCTGCTGCTCGACGAACCCTTCGAGGGCGTCGACCCGGTGTCGGCCCGGACGATGCGCTCGATGCTCGACCGGTTCCGGACCGGCGGTGGCACGGTGGTGCTGTCGAGCCACGTGATGGACCTGGTCGAGCGGCTCTGCGATCACATCGGCGTGATCCACCAGGGTCGGGTCGTCGCCCACGGCCCGACCGAACACCTGCGCCAGGGCCGTCGTCTGGAGGACGTCTTCATCGACGTCGTCGGCGCCACCGACTCCGACACGACCGCGCTCGACTGGCTCGGCTGATGCGGACGACGGCGATCGTGTTCGCACGGCTGCGGTGGCGCCTGTTCGCCGGCGCGATCCGCCACGGCGGCGCCGAGCAGCTCGGGTCGGTCCTGTCGGTCGCTGCCTCGATCGTCGTCGCCGCCGGCGGCGGCATCGCCGTCCTCGCCGCGGGCCGACACGAGGAGTGGGCGACGTTCGCGGTGCTCGCCTGCGTGACCGCGGTCGTCGCCGTGCTGGCGATGGGGATCGTGGCCGGCGTGTCGCAACCGATCGATCCGCGGGTCGTCGCGACCGAGCCACTGTCCCACCGCGAGCGGGCCGTCGGGCTCCTCACCGCGGCGGCGGTCGGGCCGCCCGGACTCGCGGGTGGTGTGATCGGGATCGCGATGACCGTCGCGATGACCCACCGACCCGCAGCACTCCCCGTCGTCGCCCTCGCCTCGGTCTCATGGCTCGCCTCGTTACTGCTCGTCGCCCGCACCGCGACGAACGGGCTGTCGTTGCTCCTGGTGCGGGCGCCACGTCTCGGCCAGTTCATCGTCGGGTTCGGCGGCCTCGCGTTCTACGGCCTGTTCCAGTTCGTCCCGGCCATGTTCGCCCGGCTCGACGCCGGTGGGCGCGCCGATCTCGCCGACGCGCTGCGGTGGACCCCGCCCGGTCAGGTCGGCGAGGCGATGGCGACCGCCGACGACTCGGTCGCCGCAGCATTCGGGCATCTACTGCTCGGGTCGCTCTGGCTGATCCTGTTGTGGTGGGGGTTCGTCGTGTCGACCGACCGGCTCGCCATGGCGATGCGGTCGGGCGGCCAGGCCGTACGAGCCGAGGGCAACGTCGTCACCCGATGGGCGCACCGCGCCTGCGGTGACGGGGCCGTCGGCATCGTCGCCTGGCGCAGCCTGCTCACCCGCTTCCGGACGCCGCGCACCGCGATCGAGACGATCACCGGCGCCGGCGTCGGGCTCGCCGCAGCGCTCGCACCGGCACTGTTCCGGGACGATCCCGGCGCCGAGGCCGTCCTCGTCGGCGGTGCGGTCCAGCTGGGGGTGCTGTTCATGGCCGGCAACAGCTTCGGCAACGACGGACCCGCCGTCGCCTACGAGATGCTGGCCGGTGCCGAACCGTCGGTCGCCGTTGCGGGCAAGGCGCGCAGCATCCTGATCGTGGCGGCGCCACTCGCCGTGATCGGACCCGTGTCAGCAGCCGCGATCACCGGCGCCTGGCGCTACCTGCCGGCGGGTCTCGGGGTCGGGCTCGGCGGATTGCTCGCCGGCGTCGGTGCGGCGATCGTCCAGTCGAGCCTGGTGCCGATCGCGGTGCCCGACACCGACAACCCGTTCGCGAGCGGCGAATCGGGCCAGGGGATGCTCGCTGCTGCACTCCTCGTGCTGGTCTTGGTCGGTCTCACGATCGTCACGGTCCCGATCGGTCTGGCGTTGTTGTGGGCGGCCGATCGTGGCCACACCGCGGCGATGGTGGGCCTCGTGGCCGCGGCGATCGTCCTCGGCGCGCTAGTCGAGCGGGGCGGGGTGTGGTTCGCGACCCGTCGGCTGTCGGGGCGGGACGAGGCGTTCCTCGCGTCCGTCACCCCTGCCCGCTGACGGCGGGCACTACGCTGCGGTGCGTGGGGATCGTGATCACCATCATCGTCGTGGTCGTCGTCGTGGCGATCGTCGCCGGCGTCGTCATCGCCCGCCGCAAGGGCTCCGGCACCACGCCGGCGGAGCCCGCACCACCGCCGCGCGAGCCGCGCCCCGAACCGCCGCCGATGACCGGGCTCGAAGATGCACTCAACAAGGCCACCGACCGCACCGGCCACTCGATGGCGGAGCGGCTCGACGCCGAGACCGACCACGTCGACCAGCTCCGCCAGACCGACGAC
>JAGQSS010000178.1:0-1736 GCA_020439405.1 Ilumatobacter sp.
CCGCGTCGCTCGTCGAGCTCCGCCGTGTCCGCGACCTGGCGCCGTACATCGGCACCACGGTCCAGGCCAAGATCATCGAGCTCGACAAGAACCGCAACAACGTCGTGCTCTCGCGCCGCGCCTACCTGGAAGAGACCCAGAAGGAGACGCGCGACAGCTTCCTGAACAACCTGAAGATCGGCGAGGTCCGCGAGGGCACCGTGTCGTCGGTCGTCAGCTTCGGCGCCTTCGTCGACCTGGGCGGCATGGACGGCCTCATCCACGTCAGCGAGCTGTCGTGGAAGCACGTCGACCACCCCGGCTCCGTCGTCGCCGTCGGCGACCCGGTCAAGGTCCAGGTCCTCGACGTCGACTTCAGCCGCGAGCGCATCTCGCTGTCGCTCAAGGCCACCCAGGCCGACCCGTGGCAGGAGTTCGCCGAGACCCACGAGGTCGGGCAGCTCGTCTACGGCCGGGTCACCAAGCTCGTCCAGTTCGGTGCGTTCGTCCAGGTGGGCGACGGCATCGAGGGCCTCGTGCACATCTCGGAGATGTCGGCGCACCACGTCGACTCGCCGGAGCAGGTCGTCACGCCGGGTGAGGAACTCTGGGTCAAGATCATCGATCTCGACCTGCAGCGTCGCCGCATCTCGCTGTCGATCAAGCAGGCCGCCGAGGGTGGCGAGCTCGCCCCCGAGTACTCGGAGCACTTCGAGGTCGACGAAGAGGGCAACTGGGCCGCCAGCGAAGAAGTCGAGGCCGCGTGGGCCGAGTTCGAGTCGGCCGACGCCGGCGACGAATCGGCTGCCGGCGACGACTCGGCCGAGGCCGCCTCCGCCGACGAGGCCTGAGGCCCGACGCGCCGATGCTCCTGGTCGGGTTGACCGGAGGGATCGGCGCGGGCAAGTCCACCGTCTCGGCCATCCTGGCCGAGCACGGTGCGATCATCGTCGACGCCGACCAGATCGCACGCGACCTGCAGTCGCCCGGTTCGCCGGTGCTCGACCGCATGGCCGAGCGGTTCGGCGACCAGATCATCCGCAGCGACGGATCGCTCGACCGAGCGGCCGTCGCTGCGGTCGTTTTCGGCGAGACGCCGGAGGCCAAGCAGGCCCTCGCCGACCTCAACGGCATCGTCCACCCGGCGATGCAGCACGAGATCCGACGTCAGATCGAGGTGCAACGCGACACCGATCGGATCGTCGTGCTCGACTTCCCGCTGCTCGGCGAGAACCCGCGCGACGACATCGCCGCGACGATCGTCGTCGACATCGACCCCGAGATCGCCGTGTCACGACTCGTCGAGTTCCGGGGCATGGACGAGACCGACGCCCGGAACCGGATCGCCAGCCAGATCTCGCGCGAACAGCGGCTCGCACGCGCGACCCACGTCGTCGACAACTCGGGCGACGCGGCGTCGCTGCGCCGCCAGGTCGACGAGCTGTGGCGTCAGCTGATCATGCGCCGTGGACGCGTCGCCGGATCTCGTCGAGCGTGGCTGTCGCCCAGACTTCGCCGTCGTCGTCGATGACACCGGTGCGCTCGAACCCGAGCTGGGCGTAGAACCGCTCGGGGCCGCCCGGCTCGTCGACGAAACTGACGTCGAGGCGATCGCAGCCCTGCTCGGCGAGGAGATCGGCAACGATCGAGATCGTCCGGCGGGCGATGCCGCGACGCTGGTACCACGTGTCGATCAGGAGCCGCCACAGGCACGGCGTCGGGTGTGCGTCGTCGGCCAGGGCGAGCATCACGAATCC
>JAGQSS010000178.1:1831-4592 GCA_020439405.1 Ilumatobacter sp.
GTTGGTACCACGTGTCGATCAGGAGCCGCCACAGGCACGGCGTCGGGTGTGCGTCGTCGGCCAGGGCGAGCATCACGAATCCGGCGAGACGACCGTCGGCGACGATCGCCCGGTACCACGGCCGCGCCTCGACCCCGTCACGCACCGGTGGGTGGGCGGCGTCGGCGATCGACATCGCCACCGAGCTGACGAAGCGACGCTGACTCTGCGACACCTCGATCTCGCAGACGGCACGGACGTTGTCATGGGTGACCTCGACCAGTTCGATCCGATCGGGTGCACCGACATCGCGAGCACGCCACTTCTCCCACGCCGGTCGCAGCAGGCTGAACCGGGTGTCGTCGGCCCACTCGCCGCGCACCAGCGCCGACGACCGGACGGTGCCGTTGTACTCGAAGCCGCACCGCTCGAGCACTCGGGCCGACGCGATGTTCTCTGGGTCGAGCGTGGCCGTGACGCGATGGACGCCGGCCTCCAGGAAGAGCCACTCGACGATGGCCCGGGTCACCTCGACGGCGAAGTTGTGGCCCTGGTGCTCGGGCGAGACCGTGTAGCCGAGCACCGCCAGCTGTGCCTCGTCGTCGAGCCAGACGGCGACGTCGCCGACCAGGTGACGATCGTGGTCGATGGCGAGCTGGACCCAGCGCCCGGGCGTCGGTCGACCGAGCTCGGCCATCTCGGCGACGAGGTCGTCGGCCATCTGGACGGTGTACGGCAGCGGCCAGTCCTGGTAGCGGGCGACGGCTTCGACGTTGCGATAGCGCACGAACTCGGGCACGTCGCGCTGCGCCAAAGGCCGGATCGTGAGGCGCTCGGTGTCGAGTCGGAAGTCCGCCATCGGCTTCATTCAACTCCCTCGTAGCCTCCTCGGGCGTGATCGGTTCGGTGTTCCTCGTCGCAGCGTTGATCGTCGCCCTCGTCGACTGGTGGGCGGTGGCAGGTGAGCGGCGTTCGGTCGAGGTCGTCGCCAAGCCGCTCACGATGGCGCTGCTCGTCGGCGTGGCGGCGACGCTCGGCGATCCGCCGGCCGACGTCCGGGCGTGGCTGGTCGTCGGTGCGGTCTTCGGTGTCGTCGGCGACACCGCGTTGCTCGGCGAGGGCGAGCTCGCCTTCATGGCGGGTCTCGCCGCGTTCGCGGTCGGCCACCTCGCGTACGCGGTCGCCGCTCTCTCGCTCGACGTGTCGATCGGCTGGGCGGTGCCGGGTGTGATCTTCATCGCCGGCCTGCTCGGCTACCGGTTCGCGACGCGAACGTTGCCCGGCGCCGTCGAGCACGGTGGACGGGTCCTCGGCGGTGCGGTCGTGTTCTACGCGGCCGTGATCTCGGCGATGGTCGTCACCGCCTGGGCGACCGGCGTCGTCCTCGCCGCGGTGGGAGCGATGCTGTTCGCGGTGAGCGACTGGGTGCTCGGCCACCGGCGGTTCGTCGGGCCGCTGCCGGGCGGTCGTCTCGCGATCATGGTGCCGTACCACGTCGGGCAGGCGCTCCTGATCGTCGGCCTCACGACCGGGTAGCGTCGCCGGGATGTCGGGCGTCTGGGTGTTCGGGTACGGATCGTTGGTGAGCCCCGAGTCGTTCGGGCACACGCTCGGACGCGGGTTCGAGCGCGGGGTCGACTTCCACCCTGCCGTCCTGCGTGGGTACGGGCGGCGCTGGAACTACGGGGTGATGTCGTTCGTCGGGCGCAGCGAGGAGCCCGACGGGTCGACGCGGGAGTGGTCGATCGTCGCGCTCGGGCTCGAGGCGTCGTCCGACGAGACCGTCAACGGCGTGATCGGCTGGGTCACCGACGACGAACTGCCGTCGCTCGACGCCCGTGAGCGCAATTACGACCGCGTCGACGTCACCGACCTGACCGAGGTCGCCGTTGTCCCGTCGCCGGTCGAGGGGCGGATCGTCACGTACGTGCCGCAGCCGGCACCGATCGAGTACTACCGGGCCGCCCGCGACCGGGGCGAGGCGGCGGTCGAGCAGCGCTACTGGGACCTCGTCGACGGTGCGTTCGCCGATCTCGGGCCGGGGGAGCAGGAGCGCTACCGCACCTCGACCCCGCCCCCCGACATCCCGATCGTCGCCATGCACCGAGACGGCATCCCCGCCCGCCACCAGGTCCGCAAACCCTGAAAGAACGGATGTGGTCAGACCAGGTCCGTTCCATTCGGGCCTCGACGTCCGAGCGATGAGGGAACGGACCTGGTCTGACCACATCCGTTCATGCACCAGCTCTCCCGGCGCGGCGGCGACGGCGCTGGTTCAGCGGAACGGGTTTGCTCGCGCTTGTCCGCTACGCGCCTGGGGCGATCATGTGGAGGCCGGCCGAGCGCGCGGCTTCGGCGAGGCGGGCGTCGTAGGTGATGACGGCACCGAGATCGTCGCCGAGCGCGAGCGCGGCCGCGAGGTGGAGCGCGTCGAGGCTGCGCATGGTGACCGGTTCGAGGAGCGCCGCACGCTCGAACGTATCGGTCGACATCGTGGTAATGGTGACGGCGTCGAGGACATCACGCGCCGCGACGGCGAGGGTGGGGTCGACCCGGCGGACCGCCCGAACGAGTTCGGTGCGGGTGAGATCGCTCGTGAACAAGGTTCGGCCGCGTCGGGTGACGTAGTGCCGGAGCGCCGCCGATTCGGGCTCGGCCACGACGAGTTTGGCGGCGGCGGATGTGTCGAGGTAGTCGGCCACTAGTAGCGCTCGTCGTCGCGTGCGTCGACGACGGCCTCGCTCAGCGACGCATCGATGTCGACCGGAGCGGGAAGGTCGGC
>JAGQSS010000178.1:4691-7282 GCA_020439405.1 Ilumatobacter sp.
GTAGCGCTCGTCGTCGCGTGCGTCGACGACGGCCTCGCTCAGCGACGCATCGATGTCGACCGGAGCGGGAAGGTCGGTCAGTCGACGCTTCGGCGGACGGGCCAGTCCGGACTCGACCAGCCCCTCGATGACCGATGTCGGTCGTGGGGCGAGTTGGGCAACAGGCCGCCCTCGGTCGGTCACCACGATCACCTCACCGGCCGCCGCTCGGGCGACGACGGCCGAAGCGTTCTGCTTGAGCGCCCGAATCCCGACCTCGTCCATGTGCTTCATTGTAGAACATCGGCCACGCCGGCGGAACTGCACCAGTTGCCTTCTTCACGAGACAAACGAGTCGGACCATCGCTCGCGCCGCGCATTGACCTTCTGTGCCGGCCGGCCGTCTTCCGTTGGCGACGTCGGCGGCGAAGCAACGTTCCTCGTCGGCGGTCATCGCCTCGAGGGCGAGCACGAACGGCCAGCCGCTGTTGTCAGGCGTCCGACAGCGGATCTCGAAGCTCGTGCTCCCAGGGAGTGGCGTCACCGTGATGTACGGGTACGCCCCACGACGCAACTGGGGTTGCGGAACGGATGTGGTCAGACCAGGTCCGTTCCCGGACTGGTTCGACCCACCTCGGCGTGGGGGGAACGGACCTGGTCTGACCACATCCGTTCCTGGGGGTAGCGTCCGCGGGATGACACGGGAGGCGGCGGTGGCCGCGGCGTACGAGTTGGTCGATTCGGGGGCGTTCTTCGAGACGTTGGCGCGGCGGATCGCCGTGCCGACGGCGAGCAGCGAGGCCACGGCCGACGTGATGCACGAGTACTTCGACGCCCAGATCACGCCCGACCTCCAGGCGCTCGGCTACACGGTCGAGGTGTTCCCGAACCCGGCTCCCGACGGATTCCCGTTCCTGGTGGCGAAGCGGGTGGAGGACGATTCGCTGCCGACCGTGCTCACCTACGGCCACGCCGACGTGGTGCGCGGGCAGGCCGACCGCTGGGCAGAGGGCCGGTCACCGTGGGAGCTGCGCGACGAGGGCGACCGCTGGTACGGCCGTGGCACGGCCGACAACAAGGCGCAGCACTCGATCAACATCGCCGCGCTCGGCCTCGTCCTCGTCGAGCGTGGACGGCTCGGCTTCAACTCGACGATCCTGCTCGAGACCGGCGAGGAGATCGGATCGCCCGGTCTGCGCGAGTTCTGCGAGCAGCACGCCGAGCTCCTGAAGTCCGATGTCCTGATCGGCTCCGACGGTCCGCGACTCCACCGCGAACGGCCGCTGGTGATGGGCGGCACGCGCGGCGTCGTCAACTTCGGCCTGACGGTCGACCTGCGTCCCGGCGGTCACCACTCGGGCAACTGGGGTGGCCTGCTCCGCAATCCGGGCACGGTCTTGGCCAACGCGATCGCGGCGATCATCGACCGCCACGGCGCGATCCAGGTGCCGGAGTGGCGGCCCGACTCGCTGACCGACGACGTGCGTGCGGCGTTGGCCGACATCGAGATCGAGCAGGGTGACGACGCTCCCGAGATCGATCCGACGTGGGGTGAGCCGGGCCTCACCCCGAACGAGCGCGTCTACGGATGGAACGCGTTCGAGGTGCTGGCGTTCGAGACCGGCAACCCGGCGGCGCCGGTGAACGCGATCCCGCCGCGGGCGAGCGCCCACTGCCAGCTGCGGTTCGTGGTCGGCACCGACGCCGACGACATCATCCCGGCCCTGCGGCGTCATCTGGAGCGGGAGGGGTTCCCCGAGGTGGAGGTCACCCAAGCCGACGTGTTGATGGGCGCCACCCGCCTCGACCCGAACGACCCGTGGGCACGACTGGCCGCCGAGTCGATCGCCGCCACCGTCGACACGCCGGCCGACCTGCTGCCCAACGCCGGCGGCTCACTCCCCAACGACGTGTTCACCGACGTGCTCGGCCTGCCCACCGTCTGGGTGCCGCACAGCTACCCGGGCTGCAACCAGCACGCCCCGAACGAGCACGTCCTGCTCCCCCTGATGCGCGACGGCCTCGCCATCATGACCGGCATCTTCTGGGACGCCGGCGAACGGACACGATGACTGCACAGTTGTGGTCAGACCAGGTCCGTGCAGCAAGTCGGCGATCAGCTGAGCAACGAGGCACGGACCTGGTCTGACCACATCCGTGCCGAGCCGGGTTGGGAAGCTCAGCGGCCGAGGGCGACGATCAGGCCGGCGAGGCCGGTCGTCCAGGCGACGAGTGCCCAGGTCTGGGCCCGGATCGACTGGTGCATCTCGGTCCGCAGATTCGCCTCGAGGGTGCGCATGTCGGCCCGCACTGCGCTGAACTCCGAGCGCACGGAACCGAACTCCGAACGCATCTCGGCCCGCAGCGAATCGAGCTCGGACTTGGTGGCGACGTCGGCCCAGCCGACTGGTGGGAACATGCTCATGACGTTGTTCGCCACCCGTTCGCTCGTCGCTGCTCTGATGAGTTCATAGATCTCGTGCCGTTCGGCCTCGCCACGAGTCACAGTAACAGTGCGTTGCGCAAGGCATCACCGGTCGGTTGATGTCAGACCCGGATATTGCAGTGGTGGGTTCGATGCTGCTTGATCGGGTCGTCGGTCGGGGTTTCGG
>JAGQSS010000179.1:0-3177 GCA_020439405.1 Ilumatobacter sp.
TCGCGACTCTCGACCACCGTCGCGCCATTCGCGATGAGTTCGGGCCGATACTCCTCGGGGATGTCGTAGTGGTCGCCCTGGAATCCCCGTCGGGGGATCCCGTTCGCATCGGCGAAGGCGTGCAGTTCGTCGAGCGACTCGTCACTCACGAGGTGGCACCACTTCCGGCCGCGGAACCACCAGCGGGCTTCGTCGATGAGGATCGTCACGGTTCCCGAGCCTGGCACACTGGTGCACATGAGCGGCGACGAACGCGAGCTCCACCTCGCCTGGCAGCGCCACGTCGGCATCGGGGCCGAGGCCGCGCACTGGTTCGACACCGTCATGGGCGCGTACCGGGCCGAGGGCCGCCACTATCACACCGTCCGCCACGTGCGCTGGGTGGTCCAGCACATCCGAGCGCTCGCGCCGCCGGCGGGGGTCGTCGACGGCGACCTCGATACCGCGGTCGCCGCCGCGTTCTTCCACGACGTCGTCTACGACCCGACCGCGAACGACAACGAGGCCACGAGCGCCTCGATGGCGCGTCGTGCACTCACCGACCTCGGGTGGCCGCCGGGACCGACCGACCACGTCGCAGCGATGATCGAGGCGACCGCCGACCACGGCACGGCCGGCGACGACCTGGCGACCTGCGTGATGCTCGCCGCCGATCTGGGTGTCCTGGCGGCCGAGCCGAGCCCGTACGGCGACTACGTGCGCAACGTCCGCAAGGAGTACCGCCACCTCGACGACGCCGCCTGGACGGCCGGACGCTCGTCGTTCGTGCGTTCGATGCTCGACCGGTCGGCGATCTTCCCGGTGCCGCTCCGGCTCAACGCCTGGGAACGACGGGCACGCGCCAATCTCACCGCCGAACTCGCGGCGATGGGGTCGCTCAGCGACGGCGGCGCGAGCGACGCACGCGAACCCTGATGGGTTCGGCCTGCGGCCCACGGGCGGTGGCCACCGCAGCGAGTCCGAAGACCGCGGCGAGGCTGTACCAAAGGGTCGTCATCCGATCAGTGTAGGCGCGAACACGCACAGCGACCAGTGCAAGGTTCCGTCAAGTGTCAGCCGGCGTTCAGGCGCGGCCGGCGCGAGCCTGGCTGCGGCCAGGCGGGTCGGCCGAGTCGTAGGGTGAGCGTCATGACCGACCGTGCCCTCACCGCCGAGACCGTCGAGCTGTTGCAGACGATGATCCGCAACGCCTGCGTCAACGACGGGTCGCGCGAGTCGGGCGAGGAGACCCGGAACGCCGACACGCTCCAGCACTTCCTCGAGGGTGCCGGGCTCGACGTGCAGCGGTTCGAGGCGGTCGAGGGGCGCGCCTCGGTCGTCGCCCGCATCGAGGGCTCCGATCCCGATGCGCCGTCGCTCTGCCTCATGGGACACACCGATGTGGTTCCCGTGAGCCCCGACGGCTGGAGTCGCGACCCGTTCGGCGGCGACCTCGTCCGCAACGACGACGGCGTCGAGGAGGTCTGGGGCCGGGGCGCGATCGACATGCTCAACCTGACGTCCTCGATGGCCGTCGCGTTCCGCGACCTCGCACGGAGCGGGTTCCGTCCGAAAGGCGACCTGATCTACTTCGGTGTCGCCGACGAGGAGGCCGGCGGCACGTGGGGCGCCGAGTGGATGTTCGAGCACCACCCCGAGGCGATCGACGCCGACTACTGCCTCACCGAGCTCGGCGGCTGGTCGACCCTGGACGATCACGGTCATCGCCATGTCACCGTGAACGTGGGCGAGAAGGGGCTGGCGTGGCGCCGGCTCCGGATCAGCGGGACGCCCGGCCACGGGTCGATGCCGTTCGGCGCCGACAACGCGCTCGTGAAGGCGGCCGAGGTCGTGCGGCGCCTGTCGGAGTACCGGCCGAACCCGCGACTCGGCCCCACCTGGACCGGATTCGTCGACTCGCTGTCGATCCCAGCCGAGTTGAAGGCCGCGATGCTCGACCCCGAACGGGTCTACGACGCGATCTCGACCCTCCCGGTGCCACAGGCCCGCATGTGCCACGCCCTGACGCACACGACGATCTCGCCGAACGTGGCCGAGGGCGGACCGAAGACCAACGTCATCCCCGACACGGTCGACGTCGAGGTCGACATCCGAACGGTGCCCGGCACGTCGTACGACGACGTGAAAGCGATGCTCGACGACGCCCTCGGCGATCTCGCGCCACACGTCGACGTCACCGACCTGCAGGTCGGCGTCGCCACCGAGTCGCCGACCGACAACGAACTGTGGGACACGATCAGCAAGCGGACCCAGGTCGTCTACCCCGACGCAACGTTGGTCCCCGGCCTGGTAGTCGGCGGTACCGACGCCCGCTTCTACCGCCAGCGCGGTCGGGTGGCATACGGCGCCGGACTGTTCTCCCCGTCGATGGACTTCGCCACGTTCGGCAATCGGTTCCACGGCCACGACGAGCGCATCGACGTCGAGAGCCTCGCACTCGCCACCCAGTTCTGGATCGGCATCGCGAAGGACCTGGTCGGCTGACGGATGGGGTCAGACCAGGTCCGTTGCTCCAGCTCCCGCAGCTGACCGCCGTCGTCGCACGGACCTGGTCTGACCCCATCCGTGCTCCGGCACCAACGTGGTTGACGTCTGGTAGTCGTTCTGCCAGGCTCGAACCATGCGAGCTACCATCGATGCTGCCGGACGAGTGGTCATCCCCAAGCCGCTGCGGGACGGGATCGGGTTGTCCGACGGTGGCGAAGTCGAGATCGTGCTGACCGACGGCGCACTCGTCATCGCTCCCCCGACCGTGCGCAAGCGCGTCGAGGAGCGCGACGGCCGAGCGGTGATCCTCGCCGACGAGGAGGCCGACCTGCCACCACTCGGTGACGACGTCGTCCGCGACGTGCTCGACGGCATCCGACGATGATCACCGCCGACACGAGCGTGCTCGTCCCGGCACTGCTCGGGAGCCACGAGTTCCACGACGCGTGCCACGAATCGGCCGGATTGATCGACGCGGCGATCGCCCATGTCTTGGTCGAGACGTACGCGGTGCTCACCCGCCTCCCCCAGCCGTACACCGTTCCGCCGGTCCAGGCGAGCGCGGCGATCCGCAGCTACGCCTCGCCGACGATCGCCCTGCCACCCGACGAGACGGCCGACGCCCTCGACCGGTTCGTGATCGCTCGGGCGCGAGGCGGCTCGACCTACGACGCACTGATCGGTGCGATC
>JAGQSS010000179.1:3273-7251 GCA_020439405.1 Ilumatobacter sp.
AACCGACGAAGGCGTGCATGTGGAAGCGCATCTGGTCGGGGCCGTAGTGACCGGTCGCGTTCACGGGGCAGGCACGGCGGGCGGCACAGCCCTGTTCGAGGCACGCCGGTTCGGCGCCGGAGCGGATGTGGCCCCGGCACGACTCGTGGTCGTAGCCCTCGGCCGTGAACGCGTCGACCGGGCACGTCGTCAGACACGGCGCCGCGCAGCCGACGCACGGTGAGGTGGCGTTCCCCACCGATGGGATGCCGTCGACCGGACCGGCGAACAAGAACGCGCCGCGCAAGGCGTGCCACAAGCCGTCGGTCGGGTGGACGAGCAGGCCGATCGGCGACTGCCACACATCGCTCGCGCGCTGCGCCCATCGCTGGAACGGCTGGAACGGTTCGTCGCTCGGATGGACGAACTCGGCGCCGAACCGCTCGGCGACCGGCCGGAGCCGGCGGCGGGTCCAGGCGTCGAGCGGGTCGGGTTCGTCACGTTCCTCGGCTCGGAACACCGGCCACATGGCACCGCCGACGTTGCCGACGATCACGACGGTCGAGGGACGGCGACCGTCGGCGAGTGCCTGCACCTGATCGTCCGGCTCGACGGCGAAGCCACCGCGCAGCACCATCCCGGTCGGCGCGATCGCCGACGCCAGGTCGTGGTAGCTCGTCACGTCCACGACCGTACCGATCGGTGGCACACTGGGTCGCATGTCGGAGCTGCAGACGATGCCCGCCGAGGTCATCCCCGAGATCGACCAGGACACCGAGACCGGCGAACCGATCGTCGCCCACATCGTCAAGGTCGACCCGGGTGAGTCGGCGACGGCCAAGGTGCTCGAGGCCCGGATCAACGGCACGCCGATCGAGGCGTTGTGCGGGCATGTCTGGGTGCCGGCCCGCGACCCCAAGCAGCTCCCGGTGTGCCAGGCGTGCAAGGAGATCTACGACATGTACAAGGTCTTCAACGACGGCCTCCGCGACACGCCCGGCGACTGACGCTGCGTCCCGGCATGGCCGAACCGAACTGGCGTGAGGCGACCCGCGGGATCGTCCTCGACGAGGACGACCGGATCCTGATGGTCCAGTACGTCTTCCCGAGCGGTGACGTGCGCTGGGGAACCCCCGGTGGCGGTCTCGACCCCGGCGAGGACCACATCGCCGGCCTGCACCGCGAGCTGTACGAGGAGCTCGGGTTGACCGACGCACCGATCGGCCCACACGTCTGGGACCGGTGTCACCTGTTCCCGATGCTGACCGGCCACGACGGCCAGCGCGAGCGATACTTCCTCGTTCGCGTTGCCCACTTCGAGCCCGAGCCGGCGATCGGTTGGGAACAGATGCGCGCCGAGTTCCTCCACGACGTGCGGTGGTGGACGGCCGACGAACTCGACGCCTCCACCGACCCGCCCATCCCGTTCGGCCTCACCACCCACCTCCGCACCCTCCTCGCCGAAGGCCCGCCACCCTCCCCCATCGATATCAGCGATTGACGATTGCCGTGACCAGAAGGGGTCAGGCACCATCTGGCACACCGGGTCGAGGTCACCGCGGCGTCGAACGCCAGATGGTGCCTGACCCCTTCTGGGGGTGGTGTCGCAGTGGGCACCTGTCGATGGTCGATACTGGTGGGGTGAGCGGGGAGCAGGCCGAGATCGACCGGATCGTCGACGAGTTCGTCGGTGGGACGGCCCACGTCCGTGGCGCGGTGTTGGGGTCGGCCGACGGCCACCCGCTCGCCGCCCGACTCGACGACGTCGACGCCGAGCCGAGCACCGTCGCCGCCATGGGCGCCGCGGCACTCGGCTTGTCGACCCAGCTCGCCCGCGTCGCCACCGACGCAGCGACCGCCAGTACCTACGTGCGGGCCAGCGGCGTGCAGGCCTGGGTGTTCGACATCGGCAACGCAGCGACTCTCACCGTCTTCGCCGCCGAACACGGCGACGCGTCGGCGATCGTCCAGGCATCGCAACGCGCGGCCGGGCGCGTGATCGCTGCACTCACCTGACCGACGCCATTGACCACCCTCATCTGAAGTCGCGGCTACGCGTCGACGCCGCCGTCGTCAGCGGCGCGAGGTGTTCGGCCACCACGTTGATCACGCCTTCCGACCGTTCGAGCCGGCCGCGGATCACCATCGCGGGCGCGCTGCGGGCGACCGTGCGGAACCGGGCCCAACATCCCTTCGACACGACGACGTTGATCAGGCCGGTCTCGTCCTCCAGGTTGAGGAACGTCACACCCTGCGCGGTCATCGGCCGCTGACGGTGTGTCACGACCCCGGCGATCGTCACCCGACTCTTCGGTTCGCACTCCCACAGCCCGGTCGAGGTGACGACACCCAACTCGTCGAGCCGCTCGCGCAGGAACCGGGTCGGGTGGCCGTCGGGCGACACGCCGGTGGCCCACAGGTCGGCGACCGATTCCTCGACCGGGGTCATGCCGGGCAGGTGCGGCGCTCGTTCGCCGGTCACGATGCCGGGGAGTCGTCCGGGCCGCGACTGCGACACGGCGCCGGCCGCCCACAACGCCTCACGGCGGTCGAGGCCGAAGCATTCGGTGAACACCCCGCCGGTCGCCATCGCCTCCAGGTGCGGGGTGGTGAGGTCGGGCACGCGGCGGACGAGGTCTTCGGGCGAGACGTAGTCGCCGTGCTCGGCCCGGTCGGTCTCGATCCGTTCGGCGAGGTCGGTGCCGATCCCGCGGATCGACCCGAGGCCGAGCCGTACCGAGTCGCCGCCGTCCTCGAGCGTCGCCGCCGCGAGCGATGCGTTGAGGTCGGGGGTCCGCACGGTCACCCCGTGCCGGCGGGCGTCCTGCACCAGGGTGTGTGGCGACCAGAACCCCATTGGCTGGGCGTTGATCAGCGCCGCGCAGAACGCCGCCGGCTCGTGGTACTTGATCCACGACGAGGCGTAGACGAGGTACGCGAAGCTGACCGAGTGCGATTCGGGGAACCCGTAGTTCGCGAACGCCTTCATCTTGTGGAAGATCTCGTCGGCGACCTCGTCGGTGATGCCCCGCTCCGCCATCCCCTCGTAGAGCCGTTCGCGCAGCCGCTCCATCCTCGCCGCCGACCGCTTCGACCCCATCGCCTGGCGCAGCTCGTCGGACTCGGCCGGGGTGAAGCCGGCGACGTCGATCGCCATCTGCATCAGCTGCTCCTGGAACAGCGGCACGCCGAGGGTCTTCCCGAGTGCGTTCTCGAGCAGCGGGTGGAGATAGGTGACCGGCTCCTGACCGTTGCGACGCTTGATGTACGGGTGAACCGACCCGCCCTGGATCGGGCCGGGACGGATGAGGGCGACCTCGACGACCAGGTCGTAGAACCGGCGCGGCTTGAGCCGCGGCAGGGTCGCCATCTGGGCGCGTGACTCGATCTGGAACACGCCGACGGTGTCGGCGCGGCAGAGCATGGCGTACACGTCGTCCTCCTGCGGGATGGTGGCGAGGTCGACGTCGTAGCCGCGGTGCTCACGAATCAGATCGACGGCGTAGTGGAGCGCCGACAGCATCCCGAGACCGAGCAGGTCGAACTTGACGAGGCCGGCGTTGGCGCAGTCGTCCTTGTCCCACTGGAGCACGCTGCGGCGCTCCATGCGACCCCACTCGACCGGGCACACCTCGATGACCGGCCGGTCGCAGATCACCATGCCGCCCGAGTGGATGCCGAGGTGGCGGGGCGCGTCCTCGATCTCGGCCGCGAGGTCGAGGACCGGTTCGGGGATGGTGCAGTCGGGCTGGGCGCGGGTGGCCTCGACGCCGCCCCACCCGTCGATCTGTTTGGCGTAGGCGTCCTGCTGGCCGGTCGAGTGGCCGAGCGCCTTGGCCATGTCGCGGATCGACGAGCGCGCCCGATACGTGATCACGTTGGCGACCTGGGCCGTGTGGTGACGCCCGTAGCGCTCGTACACGTACTGGATCGCCTCCTCGCGGCGGTCACTCTCGATGTCGATGTCGATGTCGGGCGGGCCATCACGTTCAGGTGACA
>JAGQSS010000017.1 GCA_020439405.1 Ilumatobacter sp.
GTCTCTTCGAACACCAGCGCTTCCGGGGTCCGCCCGAACCCGAACGCATACGGCGACGTGCCGACTCGTTCGACGAAGTCCGCCCGTCGAACGCCGTCGTCGACCTCGGGGATCTCGCCGTGTGCGACGTGCCAGAGTGCGACCCGCTTGGCGTCCGCCTCGAACCACTCGGCCCGGCGACGGAACAAGTCGACGTGCTCCGACCGGTAGACGTACGCCTTCAGATCGTCGACCGTCTCCCAGACGCTCATGTTCACGAGTTCGAGCGGGTTCGGGAAGACGTGGATGTCGGTGGCGTTGCCCTCGTCGGTCTGGAGCCGCCACACGAATCCGGGTGCCTCGTCGGCGATCGCGTTGATCCGCTCGAGGTTGTCCATGAACTCGGCGACGGCCAGGTCGCCGGTCGGCGCCACCATCGTCCCGATGTTGATCTGGGCGACGTGGGCGCTCGACATGGTGTCGGTCGCCGCCGGTCAGTAGGCGCCGAGGATCTCGGCGACGACGATCACGTCGGTGTTCGGAGGGAGGCCGAGCAGAGGGCGACCATCGGCGCCGAAGGCGTCTTCGGGCGGCATCGAGATGACCCGGGTGCCGCCGACCCGAGCGCCCTGGAGCCCTTCGAACACGCCGGGGAGGGTCGCCGGTTCGGCGCCACCCATCAGCTCGGGCAGGAGCGAGATCACCAGCGGTTGGCCCTGGTACCACGAGTCGAACAGCACGACCTCGTTGTCGCCACGCAGCATCATCATCGCCACGACGGCGGTGTCGCCGAGCTCGACGACCTTGCCGTCGCCGACGACCGGGTCGACGAACGTCACCTCGGTCGCGTCGACCGAGGGGGCGATCGTCAGGTCGCGCGGCGAGTCGGCGGCCACCAGCGGCGGTACGACGACGACGGGTTCGATCACGTAGGTGACCGGCGTTTCGGCCGGCACCGTCGCGCCACCGAAGAGCGCACCCGCGCCCGGCGTCCCGGCCGGGACGTCGATCCGGATCCGGGCGCCGACCTGCGCGCCGATCAGCTCTTCGTCGAGTGTGCCCTCGGTCGCCGGGACCGACGACGGCGTCGTCGTCGGGGTCGTCGCGTCGGTCGAGCCGGGGACGGTCGTGTCGGGCGTCGCACCGAGGGCGATCTGCGGGATGTTCGTCGGTTGACCGGTCGTCCAGGTGCTGCCGATCAGCGAGCCGTCCGATGCGTCGATCGCGGTGACCTGGTAGATCACGCCGTCGCCGGGTTCGGCGGCGTACCCGACGCCGTCGACCACGACGGTCGTCGTCACCTCGGTCGGGAGTTCGCACGGTCGGCGGACGACGGGCACGGTCGCCTCGTAGTCGGCCGGATCGGGGGCGTCCTCGCAGGCGTCGCTGCCGTCTGGGACGACGATCGTGGTCGCCGGCGCGAGCGTCTCGACGGTCGTCGCCGCGTCGGGCGAGTCGTCGCCACCGCCGCAGGCGGCGACGACGAGAGCGAGGGGGAGACAGAACGCAAGGCGTCGGAGCACGGCACGTGACGCTATCCGGTGCGTGCCCGAAGGGATCGTCAACGCGTCATTGGGGCGCTATCGACGCGCGGCGAGCCAGGTCGCCTCCGCCTCGCCGATCGGGGTCGACGGTGCGGCGTCGGTGAACGGCCACAGCTCCTCGGCGATGCGCCGGTAGTTGCCGGTCGCTCCCAGCTGGCCGAGCAGGGCGTACAGCCCGAGGTTGATGCGCTGGATGAAGACGAACGCCCGCGGCACCGTGGCGTACTGGCTGATCGGGCTCGTCCGGTCGAACGTGTGGCGCACGATCGAGCTGGAGTACTCGGGCGTCCACGTCATCTCGGCATCGACGCGGACCGGTTCGTAGAAGTGTTCGAAGTACGCACCGACCGACTCGGTGTCGACCGGGGCGCCCGGTCGGAGCATGCCGGCGGCTTCGACGATGCGGCGGAACTCGGCCTGGTCGCCGTCGTAGGCGGCCGCCTTGACCATCGCGGCGAACGTCGTCATCTCGTCGTCGGTGAAGTGCTTGACCAGCCCGAAGTCGAGGAACGTGACGCGGCCGTCACCGTGGAACAGGTAGTTGCCCGGGTGGGGGTCGCCGTTGAACGTGCGCATCCGGTACAGGCTGCGGAACACGAACCGGAAGATCGTCTCGCCGGCGAGGTCGCGTTCGTGCTGATCCCACGTGAGCAGTTCGTCCCAGGTGTGTCCGTCGACCAGGTCGCTGGTGAGGATGCGTCGCGTCGAGAGTGCGTCGACGACGTCGGGGACGTGAATGGTGGGATGACCGTCGTAGAACTCGGCGAACGCCCGTTGGTGTCGCGCCTCGAGTTCGTAGTCGAGCTCTTCGGTGATGCGTTCCTTGATCTCGGCGACCATCTCGTCGGGGTCGAGTCCGCCGAATCCCTGCTTGAGCAGGACGCCGAGGTAGTCGGCGTTGCGGAGGTCGGCGTCGATCGCCTCGTCGACACCCGGGTACTGGAGCTTCACGGCGACCGGGCGTTCGTCGCCCGTCTCCGGGTCGAGCCAGATCGCACGGTGGACCTGTCCGATCGACGCCGCGGCGATCGGATCCGGGTCCCATTCGACGAACACGTCGTCGGGGTCGGCGCCGAGTTCGTCACGCACGACCTGCGCCGCCAGCTCGCGCGACATCGGAGGAGCGTCGGAGCGGAGCTGGGCGAGCGCCAGTCGGAGCGGCTCGGGCAGCCCCTCGTCGAGGTAGCTCGCCATCTGGCCGAGCTTCATCAGCGCGCCCTTCATGTGGCCGAGTTCGTCGGCGACCGCCTGGGCGGTGCGGAGCCGGCGCTCGTCGTCGAGTTCGACGCGTCGTTCGGCCGACGCGAAGACCTTCCGCGCTGCAGCCGAGGCGTGGGTGCCCGCGACCTTGGCGCCGAGCTTCGCGACCTGCGCGGAGCGGCGACCCCACGTGCGCTTCATCGGCCTCGCCGCCGGGTCGCGTGGATGGCTCGGACGAGCTGCGGCGCGAACAGATCGGATTCGCTCACCACCGCGTCGTGGTTCCCGTGCACGCGGAAGACGTCGGCGTCGGGGATCCAGCGCCAGAGTTTCACCTGCCGACGTGGAGGCACGACGTCGTCGGCGGTCGTGACGACGACCGAGGTGGGGACGTCGACGTCACCGATCCAGTCGGTCGACGAGAAGTCGCCGATCGCCCGGCCCGCTTCGAGGATCATCCGCCAGTCGTGGGCCGCGACCTGTTCGGCCGCCCACGGACCCCACTGCTGGCTCTTGCGTTGCAGATACACCTGATCGGTGATCCACGCCCGGGCCTGCGCCGGCGTGTAGCGGGCGATCGTGGCGAGGCCGGTGAGCCCGACGAACGAGAGCCGCTCCGGTCGGCGACCCGCGAAGTACGGCGCGGTCGCGCCGAGCACGAGACCGTCGACCCGATCACGGTGACGTCGCCAGACGAGCTGGGCGATCGTGCCGCCCATCGAGTAGCCGACCGGGATGAAGGTGTCGACGCCGAGCGCGTCGGCGACCGCCGCGGCGTCGTCGGCGCAGTCTTCCAATCGGAACGCCTGTCGCATCCGCAGGCCGGATCCGTGCCCGCGGTGGTCGTAGGCGATGACCCGGAAGTGCTCGCCGAGGGCGCGGTAGCAGGCGAACCAGTTGAGATCGGCCGTGGCCGTCCAGCCGTGCAGGAGGACGACGGTCGGCGCGCCGGGCGGGCCGGCGATCTCACGGACCGGGAGTGACCCGAGTCCGGGCAGTTCGACCGTGTGACTCGGCGGCAGGGGAGGTCGGTGGACGGTGCCCGGCGCGAACGTGAGCTCGGTGCCCGTGGTGGTGGGGCTCGCCGGCTCGCTCAGGTTCGGCTCCTCGATCGTTCCGCCGGGCGCTTCGTCGAGTTCGACCCGTTCAGATGGACTCGACCTGCAGGACCGTGACGGTGAGGGCGCCGTTCGGTGCCTCGTACGTGACCGAGTCGCCGGCGGCGGCGCCTTGGAGTGCCGATCCGAGCGGGCTCGACGCGCTGATCACGTCGGCGCCGTCGACCTCTTCTTCGAGGTTGCCGACGACGTAGCGCTCGGCGTCGTCCTCGCTGTCGCCCTCGTACACGATCGTGTACACCTTCTGGTCCTCGACGATCTCCGCGTTGTCGAGCATGTGCTCGAGCTGGCGGATCCGGCCCTCCATGTGGCCCTGTTCGTCCTTCGCGGCGTGATAGCCGGCGTTCTCCTTGAGATCGCCTTCCTCACGGGCTCGCTCGATCTTCTCGGCCACCTCGATCCGTCCTCGGGTGGTGAGGTCGTCGAACTCCGCCTTGAGGCGGTCGTAGGCGGCACGGGACAGTTTCTGGGTCGCCATAGTGGGCCGAGTGTACCCACGCGCCCGGCCGGTCGAACGTCCGGCGACGCGCGTCGGCGCAGGTCAGTAGCTGCGGATCTCGACCGTATTGCCGTCGGGGTCGCGGACGTAGACCGACCAACCGTCGCCCCGTGCGCCCCACCGGGAGCCGGGACCGTCGAGCACCTCGAATCGGTCGTCGGCGACGATCGCGTCGACGTCGGCCCGCGTGGCGGCGAAGCACAGGTGGTTCATGTTCTCGCCGGATCGTTCGACCTGGAACAGGTCGATCACGGTGCGGTCGTTGACGCGCACCGACGGGAACGGTGCGGTACCGGCTCGCCATTCGTCGACCCGTTCCGGTTCGAGGCCGAGCATCGAGCAGTACCAGTCGAGCGCCCGCTCGACGTCGCTCACGTTGAGGACGATGTGGTCGAGATCGCCGATCTGCACCGCGCGAACGGTACTCCTCGGCCGGTCGGCTGTCGACGGGATCTTGCCCTGGGTCCGGCGAGAGCGGCGGCACTAGGGTCCGCCCCCATGGCACACAAGATTGCAGTGATCGGCGGCGACGGGATCGGCCCCGAGGTGACCGCCGAGGCCATCAAGGTGATGGAGGCGGCCGGGGTCGAACTCGACACGACCGACTTCGACCTGGGCGGCGCCCGCTACCTGCGCGACGGCGAGATCCTGAGCGACGACACACTCGCCGAGTTGCGCGGGTTCGACGCGATCCTGCTCGGTGCGGTCGGCACGCCCGACGTGCCGCCGGGCGTGATCGAGCGCGGCCTGCTGCTCAAGATGCGCTTCGAGCTCGACCTGTACGTCAACCAGCGGCCGTTCGTCGGCACGGCGCCCGGCCACGACCGTCCGCACGACTTCGTCGTGATCCGCGAGAACACCGAGGGCCCGTACGTGGGCGAGGGTGGCGTGCTCCGCAAGGGCACCCCGAACGAGGTCGCGACGCAGGGTTCGGTCAACACGCGGATGGGCGTCGAGCGCTGCATCCGGTACGCCTTCGAGCTGGCCCAGACCCGCGAACGCAAGCACGTCACGCTCGTCCACAAGACGAACGTGCTGACGTTCGCCGGCGACCTGTGGGAGCGCACGTTCAAGGCGGTCGCGGCCGAGTACCCCGACACCGAGACCGCGTACAACCACGTCGACGCGGCGTGCATCTACTTCGTCCAAGACCCGCACCGCTACGACGTCGTCGTCACCGACAACCTGTTCGGCGACATCCTCACCGACCTCGGTGGGGCGGTGTCGGGCGGCATCGGTCTCGCATCGAGCGCCAACCTGAACCCCGATCGCACGGGCCCGTCGATGTTCGAACCGGTCCACGGTTCGGCGCCCGACATCGCCGGTCAGAACAAGGCGAACCCGACCGCCGCAGTGCTGTCGGCGGCGCTGATGCTCGACTTCCTCGGCGAGACCGAGGCGGCGTCGACGATCCGTGCAGCATGCGCCGACGCGGGTAGCGGGAGCACCACCTCCGTGGGTGACACGATCGCCGGCCGAGTGCGAGAATAAGCGACATGCCGATCACACCGACGCCGAAGATCTGGATGAACGGCGACCTCGTCGACTGGGACAAGGCGCAGATTCACATCCTCACCCACACCCTCCACTACGGCATGGGTGTGTTCGAAGGCATCCGTGCCTACGAGACGTCGCAGGGGCCTGCGGTGTTCCGCCTCACGGAGCACATCGAGCGGCTGCACAACTCGGCGAAGATCCTCGGGATGGAGATCCCGTACACGGTCGACGAACTGATCGAGGCGACGAAGGCGACCGTGGCGTCGACCGGACTCGCATCGTGCTACGTCCGACCGATCGCCTACTACGGCTACGGCGAGATGGGCCTCAACACGATGCCGTGCTCGGTCGACGTGGCGATCGCCTGTTGGCCGTGGGGCGCCTACCTCGGCGACGACGCGGTCACCAAGGGCGTGCGGTTGAAGACGTCGTCGTGGACACGTCACCACCACAACATCATGCCGCCGGCGTCGAAGACGACCGGCAACTACGTCAACTCGTCGTTGGCCAAGGTCGAGGCACTGAAGGCCGGTTACGACGAGGCGCTGATGCTGGCCCCGAACGGCCTGATCGCCGAGTGCTCGGGCGAGAACGTGTTCGTCGGCCGCCACGACAAGCTGATCACGCCGCCGCTGTCGGCCGGCGCGCTCGAGGGCATCACGCAGAACACGGTCATGACGCTCGCCGCCGATCTCGGCTTCGAGGCCGTGTGCGACAACATCGCCCGCTCCGACGTGTACATCGCCGACGAGATGTTCCTCGTCGGCACCGCCGCCGAGGTGTCGTCGGTCAACTCGGTCGACGACCGTGCCATCCCGTGCCCCGGCCCGAAGACCCTGGCGATCGCCGAGCTGTACGGCGATGTCGTTCGCGGCCGCGTCGACAAGTACAAGAACTGGTGCGAACTCGCCTCCTGACGAGGTGCCGTGTCGGCGCACGCTGACCGGATGGCGGCGCAGGTCGCCGCATGGGACGAGGTCGGTGACGGTCGCGCCATCTTCCTCGACTGCTATCGCCGCATGACCGACGCGGTCGTCGACAACGTCGGCCGCGGTCGCTTCGACGACGGCGTGTGGGTCGAGACCTTGCTCGACCGGTTCGCCGGCTACTACTTCTCGACGATCGACGATGACACGCACGACGTGTACGTCCCGGAGCCGTGGTTGCTCGCGCACGGCGCGGCGATGTCGGGCGACGGGCAGCCGATCCAGTTGCTGCTCGCGGGCGTCAACGCCCACATCAACTACGACCTGGTCCGCACCCTCGTTGACGTGCTCGACGACGAGTGGCCCGCCAACGACGAGGCCGGCCGAGCGCGGCGCCGTAGCGACTACGACCTGATCAACCAGATCATCGCCGAGACGGCCGACGTGGTGCAGGACGAGGTGGTCGAGCGGCGGTCGCCGTGGCTCGACTTATTCGACCGCGGACTCGGCCGTCTCGACGAGCACCTCGCGGTGCGCCTGCTCGGGCGATGGCGGACGCAGGTGTGGCGTCACGCGGTCGAGGTGCTCGACGACACCGACGGTCGCGACGAACGCATCCTCGTGATCGAGCAACAATGTGCCCGCCGCGCACGCTGGCTCCTGCTCTGAACCTCGTCCCCGGAGGTGGTCAGTCGGAGACCGCGGCGCGGAGCATCGCGATGAACGCAGCGTCGTCGGCTTGGGTGACGACGAGGGCGTTCGGTTCGTGTCCGGTGAACCCGAGCACGTCCATGACCACCATGCCGCGGGTCAGTTCGCTCTCGGTCTCGACCGCCAGGTGCAAGCGCCGCGTCTCGGTGGCGATCGACGGGTCGATCGCGTACGCCATCGTGATCGGGTCGGGCAGATCGAACCCCGGCAGCTTCGTCTGGGTCGCGCAGAACTCCTCGACGACCCGTTGGATCCCGATGCAGAAGTCGGCGACGGGTGTCCCGATCGCACGGAGTTCGTCGGCGAGCGCGGGCGGCACCACTGCGTGCTTGCGGGAGATGTCCCAGCCGACGAACTCGACGGCGAGGCCGGAGTCGAGCACGGCCTGCACCGCGTGCGGGTCGGCCCACATGTTGAACTCGGCGCACGGCGTCACGTTGCCGATGTGATCGGCGACCGCCCCCATGATCACCGTCCGGGGGATGCGTTCCGGCAGCGACGGGTCGCGTTCGAGTGCCCGCGCCACGTTCGTCAGCGGCCCGAGCGTGACGAGGGTCAGTTCGCCGGAGTGCTGGTGCGACGCGTCGAGCAGCGCGCCGACGGCATCGTCGCCGTCGGGGGACCGACCCGTCAGGTCGAGCCCGATGTCGCCCATCCCGTCGCCGCCGTGCACGTTCTGCGCCGTCTCGAGTCGGATGCTGAGCGGTGCCGCCTCGCCGACGTGGACCGGCACGTCGAGGCGGCCGACCAGTTCGCGGGTGTAGAGCGCGTTCTGGACCGCCATGTCGAGCGGCACGTTGCCGGCGACGACCCCGATTCCGACCACGTCGATGTCGGGGTGGCGCAGCGCGATGACGAGTGCGACGGCGTCGTCGGAAGCCGTATCGGTGTCGACGTAGAACGGGCGGCGGGACATCCGGCACAACGTAGTGCCGGGTCCCGCCGCCCGTTCAGGTCGACGCGAGGATCAGGAGGCGGTCAGCGCCACTTGTGGCCCCGGCTCTTCGGGACCTCCACCGTGGCGGTGGCGAGCGACCAGTTGCCGCACGAATCCGTCGCCGAGTAGGTGATCGTGTAGGTGCGACCGTCGCCGCGGGGATCCCGTTCGGCGCGCAGGAGGAACAGGTCGTCGTCGAGCACGATGATGTCCTCCTGGAGCCACCGCTTCCACCACGGTCCGGTCGTCACGTTCGGCTCGTCCGACACGACCGACACGAGTTCGACCTCGACGTCGCCGTCGATCGCGTCGGTCGCCGAGACGTACGCACGAACCGGCAACAGGATCCCGATCGGCGGCCACAGCTCGTCGGTACTCAGACGGAGATCGATCACCGGCGGCTCGGCGTCGCACAGGTCGAGTCCGACGATGACCGGATCGTGGTCGGAGGACCGGTACGGGTCGGGGGCGTAGATCACGTCCTGCGCATCCTGCTTGAACGACGTGTCGTAGTCGATCAGATCGGCCTCGTCGGCGTTGATGTGCCAGACGGCGGCACCGGTGACGCTGTCGGCGAGGTCTGCGTCGGCCAAGGCGTGGTCGAGGTAGCCGACCTTCCCGTCGAACACGTACGAGTACGCCTCGTCGCCTTGGTACTCGGCGACGAGATCGGTGTACCCGGCCGCCTTCAGTGCGTCGATCGGGTCTTCCTGGTCGTAGGAGTTGAGGTCACCGACGATCAGGGTCGGAGCGCCGGTGCCGGTCGGGTCGCCCAGCATCCAGTCGGCGAGTGCCTCGGCAGCCTCGGTCCGGGTGATGTTGCAGTTGCCGGCACCGTCGCCGAGATCGGGGTCGCCGACGTCGTCGCACGCCGATCCCTTCGACTTCAGGTGGTTTACACTGACGGTGACGTCACCTCCGGAGGCGACCGAACGGAACGTCTGCGCGAGCGCCGGTCGGTTCTTGTCGGTGTCGAAGCGGGCGTCGACCGACTCGTCGAGGATCGCGTAGTCGCCGATCGGCGTGGCCGTCGTCGTGTTGTAGATGAAACCGACCTTGATGACGTCGGTGCCGATCGTCTCGGTGTCGACGTAGGCATACGTCCCGTCGCCGAACGTTGCGTTCAGACCGCCGACGATGTCGCTCATGGCCTCGACGCCGGCCGTGTTCTCGACCTCGATGATGCCGAACACGTCGGCGCCGATCGCCGTCATCGCTGCGACGATCTTGTCGAGCTGACGCGTCCGCTCGTTCTCGTCGTTGGCGCCTCGGCACTCCTGGTCGACGCTCGGCCCACAGATGTTCGGACCGTTGTCCGAACCGGGGTTGGTGTCGAGCGTGCTGAAGTAGTTCAGGACGTTGAACGATGCAACGGTGAGGTTGCCACCGACGTCCGGGACGTCGGGTCGATCGTTCATTGCCGTGTACGTCGCACCCTGCGTCGGCTGGATCCTGTACACGTCGAACGAGTAGTCCATGACGCCCGTCACGTCGGTCACCAGGTCACCGCCGCGGAACATGTTGTCGAGTGTGAACGGCTCGCCGTTCGGGTGGCGGGCAGGGTTGCTGTTCTGGCTGCTCCGCCCGTCGTCGAGCATGATTCGGGCCTTTTCCTGCTCCGCCGCGAGCGCCACGGCGTCCGGACCTGGCTCGACCACGGCGGTCGGCTGGTTCTGGCGGCCGGTCGTCAGGACGATCTCGTTGTAGCGATCGAAGTTGAAGTACTCGCTGATCGTGAGGTCCTGCGGCAGGGTGACGAGCATGCCCTCGACGGCCTCGCGTGCCGTGGCGTCTGCCGGGAGCGAGAACGGCGTCGGAGCCGGAGGCGTGAGGTCGCTCGCGGACACGACGACCGACTCGACCGCACTGACCTCGGTGAGTCCGTTGAACTCAGCGACGGTGCCGGTCACGGTGACGAAGTCGCCGATCTCGACCGGCGTGTTCGAGTAGACGAAGACGCCGTCCGAGGTCGAGGCGTCGTTGTCGGACGACTCGACCGGCTCTTGTACATGGAAGCCGTTGAAGCTGTCGCCGCCCTGGAAGTCGCCGACGACGAAGCCGTCGATCGTGACGCGCTGCCCGCCGTACGGGCTGGCGAAACCGCTGCCCTGAACCGCAGGAATCGACAGTTCGACCGGGTCGTCGCCCGGGTCAGGGTCGTTGTCGCAGTCGGTGGTGGCGGTGGGGTCGTTGAGTGCGCCGAAGGATTCGCAGACGGGGCCGGTCCAGGTGGTGGCGTCGACGCGCTGCAGCGAGAGTCCTTCGGGTTCGTTGCCGGCTTCGATGACGCCGATGTCGGTGGAGGTCATGCCGGCGGCGGGGCCGTCGACGGGGACGAAGGTGCCTTCGTAGCTGAGGAACTCGACGACGGTGTCGTCGGGTGCGACGAGGGCGAGGCCGTCGGGGGCGCCGTTCTGGATGCCGGTGATCGGTTCGAAGACGACGCCGGTGCCGGTTCCGTCGAGGTCGGGGATGGTGCCGGTGAGGGCGACGGTGTTGTACACGTTCAGCTGTGACGAACTGCCGTTGTAGAGCACGATCGAGTAGCCGGTGAGGTCGGTGCCGGCGGCGCCGAACACCTCGACTGCTTCGCCGGTGTCACCACCGTCGTTGTCGTAGTGGATCTCGTTGATCCGCAACTCGACCGGGTCGTCGTCGCAATCGGTGGTGTGCGTGCCGAATCCATCGAACGTGTTGACGGCGTATTCGTCCCACTCGGCGGTGTCGTACAAATCGTCGACGACCGTGTCGCCGGCGCACACCGAACTCATCCGTCGGAGTGTGTGGTCCTGCGTGTTCCCCCATGCGCTGCCAGGGTCGAAACCGACCTGGCCGATCGAGTCGACCACGACGCCGTCGTTGGTGAGCACGATCGCGTCGTCGCCGTTCCAGAGGTTGCTCGTGGTTGTCTGGTCGATCAGCGCGAGCAGGCCGGCATCGGCGTCGTTGTCCCCGAACACATGGACGTCACCGTCGGCGACCGTTCCGCTGAGGGCGATGTTCGTCGTGGTGGTCGCCGCTCCGTTGAAGTACACACTGAGCGTGTAGGTCGAGAGGTCGACAGGAGCGCCCGTTCCGTTGTAGATCTCGACCGCCTTGTTGAAGCCGGTTCCTTCGATGTACTCGGAGATCAACAGATCGGTGGGGGCGTCGACGGCAGTCGCCGGCGTCGCTGACGCGACGCCGAGCGCTGAGGTCGCGACCAGGGCGGTCACGACCGTGCGGGCGAATCTCATATGAGGTTCCTTCGGTTGGGCGGGTGGTTCCCGCTCGAACCTAGTGGACCGAGCACGGGTGTTCTCCCCGGCCACCGAAGGTGTGCTGATCGTTCATCACGGGTTCATCGGCTCGTCGAACTGAGACACGGCGAGGTGCACGTCATAGGGTCCCGCGGCATGGATCCGCTGATCGCTCGCAAGACGTGGCGCACACTCGAGCCGCTGCACGGGATGATCTACTTCGTGCCCGAGGCGGCCGAGCGGTACGCCGCGGCCGGGATCACCGACGAGCGTGCGGGCTACTTCGCCTCCCGGGCCGCCGCGATGGGGGAAGTGTCGGCCGATGTGGTGATCGCGACGTTCTTCAACTTCCATCCCGATGTCGTCCGGCGTGCGATCCCGCGCGCCTGGTCCGAGGCGTCGGCGTCGTCGCTGCTGGAAGCGCGTCTCGACGCTGCCGACGCGGCGCTCCGTCGGGCGCTCGGCGACGTGGTGGGCGACGGGTGGGTCGCCCGAGCCGCCGAGTTGGCGCGGCGAGCGGCACTGGTCGCGTGTGAGCACGTCGAGGGACGGCCGCTGTTCGCCGGTCATGCGGGGCTCGACTGGCCCGACGACCCGCACCTGGTGCTGTGGGTCGCGCAGACGATGCTGCGTGAGTTCCGAGGCGACGGCCATATCGCAGCCCTGACCGTCGAGGGTCTGTCCGGGTGCGAGGCGCTGGTGCTCCACGCAGCGTCGGGGGAGGTGCCTGCTGCGGTGTTGCAGAGCACGAGGGTGTGGTCGGACGACGAGTGGGCGGCGACGATCGACGCGCTCGCGCGTCGGGGCCTGGTCGACAGCGCCGGCGCGTTCACCGACGAGGGGCGAGCGTTGCGCCAGTCGATCGAGGATCGGACCGATCACCTCGCGCTCGCCCCGTACGAGGCGCTGGGGGAGGAGCGCTGCTCCGAACTCCGCGACCTGGCGCGTCCGCTCAGTCGAGCGGTGGTCGACGGCGGGCTGCTCGTGCCGTCCCGGCTGGGCTAGCCGGTCCGTCCGGCGACATCGGCGATGCGCTGCTCCAGGTGGCGTCGCTCGGCGTCGGAGCCGACGTGGGCGAGGGCGCGCTCGAACGCCTCGAGTGCGTCCCGTGGCCGATCCAGCCGAGCGAGGAACTCGCCGCGTGCGGCGTGGAAAAGGTGGCGACCCGGGAGTCGGTCGGGGTCGATGTCGTGCAGCGCAGCGAGCCCGTCCTCGGGGCCGTCGGCGTGACCGATCGCCACCGCTCGGTTCATCGCCACGACCGGACTCGGGTCGACCGTATCGAGAACGCCGTAGAGGGCAGCGATCTGCGCCCAGTCGGTCTGTTCGAACGTGGGCGCCTGGCTGTGGAGCGCGTTGATGGCGGCTTGCAGCTGGTACGGGCCGATCGAGCGGCGCCGCATCGCCGATTCGAGCAGGCGGGCTCCCTCGTCGATCGCCGCACGGTCCCAACGCGACCGGTCCTGATGGGGGAGCAGGACGAGGTCACCTCGTTCGTCGAAACGTGCGCCGGCACGGGCGTGCTGGACGAGCATGAGGGCGAGCAACCCGATCACCTCCGGTTCGTCCGGCATCAGGTCGGCGAGCTCACGGCCGAGGCGGATCGCCTCCTCGGCCAGGTCGACGCGCAGCGGCTCGCCCGGCTTGGTCGACAGGTACGACTCGTTGAAGACGAGGGCGACGACGCGTAGGACGGCGTCGATGCGTTCGGGGAGTTCGTGGCCGGTCGGGACCCGGTACGGCACGTCGGCACGTTCGATGCGGCGCTTCGCCCGCACGATGCGCTGGGCCATCGTCGTCGTCGGCACCCCGAACGCCTACGCGATCTCGTCCGTCGTCAGCCACGCGACGCTGCGGAGCGTGAGCGCAACCTGCGCCTCGAGGTCGAGCACGGGGTGGCAACACGTGAAGATCAGTCGGAGCCGGTCGTCGTCGATGCCGCTGTCCCAGCGCTCGCGGCGCCGGTCGAGTTCGTCGAGGTCGCGGCGGTCGGCCTCGGCATGGGCGACGTGTTCACGCCGACCGCGTCGCTGGTCGGCCTTGATGGCGTCGAGCGCCCGGCGCGCTGCGACCGCGTACACCCACGAGTCGGGTCGGTCGTGCCAGCCGTCGACGGGCCAGTGCTCCGCGGCCGCGAGCCAGGCGTCCTGGAGACTCTCCTCGGCCAGGTGCAGGTCGCGGAAGCGACCGACGAGCGCTGCGAGGACGCGACCCGAGTGCTGACGGACCGCGTCCTCGAAGCGCTCGGTCGAGGTCAGGCCGGTCCCTCGGGCAGATCCATGAGCGGGCGCACCTCGATCCGGCCCCACTTCGCCGTCGGGATCTGGGCGGCCAGTTCCTCCGCACGGTCGCGCGACTCGACGTCGACGAGGTAGTAGCCGCCGAGCACCTCCTTGGTCTCCGCGAAGGTGCCGTCGGTGACGACGCTGGCGCCGTCGCGAACCGTCACGCAGGTCGCGGTCTCGGCACCCTGGAGTGGTTCGCCCGAGACCATCTCGCCGCTGTCGACGATGCGCTGGGTGAAGGCGAAGTAGTCGGTCATCATCGCCTCGCCTTCCGCCTCGGTCAGCTCGGTCGCGGGATCGCCGTAGATCAGCAGCATGTACTTCATGGTGTCCTCCTGGGTTCGTGATCGCCGTCGTGCGATCGATGAGGAGACGACACGACCCCGGCGCGTTCGACAGGTCCGCCGAGAAATCTCGGAATTCGTGCTCGACGGGCTGGGAGGGAGCGTAGACGGGACGCTGAAAGGCCCCGGGCGGTGCTGCCGGCTTGCGCCAGGCGCACCCTCCCGGGGCCTCCCAAACAGGTGGGGCATCCACCACTGGTCGATCGACGGGCGATAGCCTGCGTCACGACCTACACATCGCCCGTCGTGTTCCCCCGAGGGGGTTCCGGCGGGCGATGCCCTTTTTCGGCCGTCACCGAGGCGAACCTCGGCCGCTGCCGTTCGACCCGGCCTCCGGGCGAACCCGACGGACGTGCCGCCCCGACCACGGCGGCCGGCGAACCGACCTCCGTCACCGGAGTCGAGGCCCGGTCGCCCGGGCGAACCCGGACTCGTTGCCTCTGCGGCGCCACATCGGTTGCCCGATGGCGGTGCCGCCCCGACCTCGGCGGTCGGCGGACCCGACCTCCGTTGCCGGAGACCCCCGGCCCGATCGCCCGCCGAAGCGGACCCCGTTGCCGGAGTTGGTGCTCCCGGTTGCCGGTTGCCCGGCTCGTGGAGCCCCCGACGCCGTTCACGCTGACCCGGTTGCCCGTGCCATCGCACTGCGCCGCCCGGTCGGGTCCCGAGCCCGGCAGTTGGGGTGCCGTGCCCGAGGCCGTCCCGGAACTTCGTCGCCCGACGCCCCGGTTGCCCGGTTCGCCGTGCCACGAAGCACGGTGGCTTCATGCCCCGTTCCGGAGCCGCTGCACCTCGTGGATCGAACTCGTCGTCACCCTCCACCGACCCGAAGATCGGTCTCGGACGACCCGGTTGTTCGCTCCCGGTTGGCGTGCGCTTTCCGGTACGTTCAACACTCTCGCGAACACGAAACCCCTGGTCAAGAGGCATTTTTGAATCCCCAGGGTTATCCCCCGAACTTTCCTGCAATCCCCAGGATTTCGCCGATCGTCCACCGTGAGTTCACAGGCGCGACCCGTGTTTTCCCCACCGTTGTCCACCGTGGCGGATGAACGGTTCGTGACGAGCGGGTGCGGGCGCCGTTGACGGGAGGGTCGTCAGCGGGTTGAATGGTGAGCGATGCAGCCGCAGCTCGCCGTCATCGCCATTCCGTAGAGCACGTGCCCCGCACGTGCTCGTTCCGCCGCCCTCCGGGCGGCTTTTTTGTTGCCCGAACCACACCGCCCGACCCACATCGAGAGATCACCAGCCATGAGCACCCCCGTCGAGATCTTCGACACCACCCTCCGAGACGGCCTCCAAGTGGAGGGCGTCACCGCCACCGTCGAGGACAAGCTGCGCATCGCCGAGCAGCTCGATCACCTGGGCGTGCACTTCATCGAGGGCGGCTGGCCGGGCGCGAACCCGAAGGACATCGAGTTCTTCGCCCGTGCCGCGACCGAACTCTCGTTGACGACGTCGACCTTCGTCGCGTTCGGTTCGACCCGTCGCCCGCGCGGCAAGGTCGACGAGGACCAGACGCTCCAGCACCTGCTCGACGCCAACACGTCGGCGGTCTGCATCGTGGCGAAGAGCTCCGAGTACCACGTGACCGAGGCGCTCAAGACGACCCTCGACGAGGGCGCCGCGATGATCGCCGACTCCGTCGAGTTCCTCCGTGGCCACGGTCGCCAGGTGCTCGTCGACATGGAGCACTTCTTCGACGGCTTCAAGGCGAACCCGGAGTTCTCGTTCCGAGCGCTCGAGGCGGCGGTCGTCCGCGGAGCGACCCACGTCGTGTTGTGCGACACCAACGGCGGCTCCCTGCCCCACGAGGTCGAGGACATCGTCCGTCAGGTGCACGCCCACGTCGGCTCCGACGTCACGATCGGCATCCACTGCCACGACGACACCGGTTGTGCCGTCGCCAACTCGCTCGCCGCCGTTCGCGGTGGTGCACGGCACGTCCAGGGCACGCTCAACGGCCTCGGCGAGCGGACCGGCAACGCCAACCTCACGTCGATCATCCCGAACCTCCAGCTGAAGCAGGACTACGTGTGCCTGCCCGAGGGCCGGATGGAACGCCTCACCGTCGTGTCCCACCGGGTCGCCGAGACCCTCAACCGGGCGGTCGACCCGCAGGCGCCGTACGTCGGCTCGTCGGCGTTCGCGCACAAGGCCGGGTTGCACGTCTCGGCGATCGCCCGGGCCAAGGACGCCTACGAACACGTCGACCCGACGACCGTCGGCAACGGCACCCGTTTCGTCGTGTCCGAGATGGCCGGACGCGCCACCATCCAGATGAAGGCCGACGACCTCGGTATCGAGATGGACGGTGCGGCGATCAACGGCGTGATCGACGACCTGAAGCGACTCGAGCACGAGGGCTACCACTTCGAGGCCGCCGACGCGTCGCTCGAACTGCTCATGCGCCGCGCGACCGGCTGGCAGCACGACTTCTTCGAGGTCGAGTCGATGCGGGTCATCACCGACGAGGTCGGGGCGTCGTTCAACACCGAGGCGACGGTCAAGGTGTGGGTCGGCGACGAGCGCCACGTGTTCACCGCCGAGGGCAACGGTCCCGTCAACGCGATCGACACCGCCCTGCGGCGCGCCGTCGGTCGGGCCTACCCGGCGCTGGCCGACATCCACCTCACCGACTACAAGGTGCGCATCCTCGACGGCGGCGAGGCGACCGGCGCTGTCACACGCGTGCTGCTGACCGCCACCGACGGCGAACGCGACTGGACCACGATCGGCGTCAGCGCCAACATCATCCAGGCCTCGTGGCGCGCCCTCGAGGACTCGGTGGTCTACGGCCTCCTGCACGCCCGCTCCTGAGCGGAAGCGGTCGAGCGGCTCCGACCGCGAGTAGATTGGCGCCTGCTATGGCAGCCCCCAAGTTCGCGCCCATCGGTGCACGTGAAGACAAGTTCTACTCGTCCCCCGACGTCGTCCCGGAGGCCTGGAGGCCCGAGCGTCCCGGCATCGTCGACGGCCTCCAGCCGGTCGGCGACCGGCTGGGAGCGATGGGCCCCGATCAGGGCTTCGCGCTCACGATCGCCAAGAAGCTCGCACCGAAGCTCCAGCTGGCCGAGGGCGAACGCCTCGACGACGCGATCCGTGGGTGCGTCGGCATCGCCCTCCGGCGCGCCTCGCTGTTCAGTCGGGCGCCGGTGGTGCACGATCTCGACGTCGCCTTCACGATCTGGGGCTACTACGACTCGCAGCCGCCGGCCGACCTGCTGGTCCGCCGGTTCGAACTGTTCGAGGGCGTCGGCAACGTGAACCATCACTACGCCCAGGGACGCAAGATCGCCGATCTCGTCCCCGAGTCGACGTTGCGCCTCACGCCGATCGCCGCCGCCGACCGTTACCCGGCCGACTGGCGCGACCTCACCGGCGCCTGACGCCATACTCGTCGCATGGCAACGGCAACCACCACGGCCGAGGGCAAGCGCGCCCCGGCGTTCACCCTGCTCGACCAGCACGACTCGAAGGTCCAGCTCTCGAAGCTCAAGGGCCGCAAGGTGCTCGTGTACTTCTACCCGAAGGCCGACACGCCCGGCTGCACCACCCAGGCGTGTGGGCTGCGCGACATCGCCGCCGACGTCGGCGACACCGTCATCATCGGCATCAGCCCCGACCAGCCGAAGAAGCTCGCCAAGTTCGACGAGAAGTACGGTCTCGGCTTCACGCTCCTGAGCGATCCCGAGCACGAGATCGCCGAGAAGTACGGCGTCTGGGTCCTGAAGAAGAACTACGGGCGCGAGTACATGGGGGTGCAGCGCTCGGCGTTCCTGATCGACGAGGACGGCAAGATCGCCGCGGCATGGCCGAAGATCTCGCCGAAGGACACCCCGACGAAACTGCTCGCCGCGCTCGCCGAGGCGGGCTGACCCCGAACGCGTAGTCTCGGCTCATGCTCGATCCCAAGATCCGCGACCTCGCGTCGACCGGACAGAACTTCGGCACGGTCGCACTCACCCTCCCGAACGGCCAGATCGCCAGCCACGTGATGTGGGTCGACGCGGACGACGATCACATCATCTTCAACACCGAGGTCCACCGGGCCAAGTTCCGGGCGCTGAGCGACGGCACGCAGGTCACCGTCACCGTGTGGAAGGCAGAGAGTCCGTACGCCTACGCCGAGGTGCGTGGCCACGTCGCCGAGATCGTCCGTGGCGACGAGGCACGCGCCCACATCGATGCACTCGCCGCCCGGTACACCGGGACGGAGTACACGAACCCGATCGAGAGCGAGCGGGTGATCGTCAAGATCGCGCCCGATCGTCAGCGGACGAGCAACCTGTGAGCACCCCGCCCGCACCACTCGTCGGGGTCGTGATGGGCTCGACGAGCGACTGGCCGACGATGTCGAAGGCGGTCGACATCCTCGAGCACTTCGGTGTGCCGTACGAGGCGCGGGTCGTCTCGGCGCACCGGATGCCCGACGAGATGTTCGCGTATGCCGAGTCGGCCGCCGGGCGCGGACTGCGAGCGATCATCGCCGGTGCCGGCGGCGCGGCGCACCTCCCGGGCATGTTGAGCGCGAAGACGCTCGTGCCGGTGCTCGGTGTCCCCGCCCCGTCGCGCCATCTGTCGGGTCAGGACTCGCTCCTGTCGATCGTCCAGATGCCCGCCGGCATCCCGACGGCCACGTTCGCGATCGGTGAGGCGGGGGCCACCAACGCCGCCCTGTTCGCAGTGGCGATGCTCGCCGCCGACGACGCGTCACTCGCGACGGCGCTGCAGGCGTACCGCGACGAGCGACGAGACAAGGCGGCCTCGTCGACACTGCCGCCCGCATGAGTGCGTCGCCGATCCTGCCGCCGGCGACGATCGGGATGCTCGGCGGTGGCCAGCTCGGCCGGTATGCCCTGGTCGCCGCACGGCTCATGGGCTACCGGACGATGGTGCTCGAACCCGACCCGCACGCGCCCGCCGGACGGATCGCCGACGTCCACCTGGTCGCCGAGTACGACGACCCCGACGCGCTCCGCCGACTCGGTGACGAGTGCGACGTCGTCACCACCGAGTTCGAGAATCCGCCCGCTGCCGCGCTCGAGGCGCTCGCCAAGCGCACCCTCGTCGCGCCGTCGGCGCGGGCGGTGTCGATCGCCCAGGATCGGGTGGCGGAGAAGGAGTTCCTCCGCGACGCCGGGTTGCCCGTCGGACCCTTCGCCGTCGTCGCCGACGCCGACGCCGATCCTGCCATCGAGTACCCGGCGATCCTCAAGACGGCGCGGCTGGGCTACGACGGCAAGGGACAACGGCGCGTCGACGACGCCTCGGAGATGCGCGCGGCGTGGCGGCTGCTCGGCGGTGTGCCCTGCGTGCTCGAACAGGCGCTCGATCTCCAGACCGAGGTGAGCGCCGTCGTCGCACGCCGTGCCGACGGTGGATTCGCCGCCTACCCCGTCGCCGAGAACCGACACGCCGACGGCATCCTCGACGTGTCGGTCGTCCCGGCTCGTGTGTCGTCGCGCCTCGCCGACCGTGCCGTCGGGTTGGCGATGACGATCGCCGACGCCCTCGACTACGTCGGTGTCTTGGCGGTCGAGTTCTTCGTCGTCGACAACGACTTGCTCGTGAACGAGCTCGCACCCCGACCCCACAACAGCGGGCACTGGACGATCGACGCCGCCCAGACGAGTCAGTTCGAGCAGCAGATCCGAGCGGTGTGCGGCCTCGAACTCGGCGACACGGCGCTCACCCGCCCGGCTGCGGCCATGGTCAACCTGCTCGGCGACCTGTGGGAGCCCGGCGACCCCGATTGGTCACAGGCCGTGACGTCCACGTCGGCGCTGCACCTGTACGGCAAGGCGGCGGCGAGACCCGGCCGCAAGATGGGGCACCTCACGGCGTGGGGGAGTAGCACCACCGAGGCCGAGGTCAGAGCGCTCGACGCGCGCCGCGCCGCGGCGGGCGTCAGCTCAGCTTGACGCCGGCGATCTCACCGATTGCGTAGGTGACCCCGCAGGCGACGAGCACGATCGCCACCTGGCGCGCCACGCCGAACCAGATCGGTCGCTCGGCGAACCGGGCGACGATGCCGCCCACGAACGCGGCGGCGATGACGCCGATCGTGAGCGCCGTGATCGCCGCGGTGAGGCCCGACGAGAGATAGAAGGGGACGAGCGGGAGCAGGGCCCCGAAGACGAAGCAGACGAACGACAGCCCGGCAGCCGCTGCGGCCGACGGGAGTTCGTCGGGTGCCACCCCGAGTTCTTCCCGTGCATGGACGTTGAGCGCAATCTCCGAGTTGCGCATCACGTCGGCCGCAGCCGCGGCCGCCCGCTCGGGCTCGATGCCGTGTGACTCGTAGATCTCGGCCAGTTCCTGGGTCTCGTGTTCGGTGTTGTGCTCGAGCTCGCGGCGTTCGACGTCGAGTTCGCGGCGGATCAGGTCGTTCTGCGACGTGACCGACACCCACTCGCCGGCGGCCATCGAGATCGCGCCGGCGACGGCACCTGCGAGGCCCGCGAGTCGGACGACCGAGTTGTCGACGCCCGATCCGGCGAACCCGAGGATGAGCGAGACGTTGGAGACGAGGCCGTCGCTCACACCGAACACCGATGCTCGAGCGAGTCCACCCGACACCGAACGATGACCGGGATGCGGTTCGTGACGTCGCGACACGACGTGCACGCTATCGGGGTGGCGTCGAGCGGTTACGGCTTGCCGTTGCCGTTGCCGTTGCCGCCGGCATTGCTGTTGCTGTTGCCGTTGCCGTTGGCCGGCGCCGCAGTCGTTGCCGGCTCAGCAGGAGTGGTGGCGGCGTTGCCGTTCGCGTTGCCGTTGCTGTTGGCACTGCCCTGTCCGGCGTTGGCGCTGCCCTCCGCGGCATTGCTGTTGGCGTTGCCGTTGGCATTGCCGTTGCCGTTGCCGTTGCCGCCGGCGTTGCTGTTGGCGTTGCCGCCGGCGTTGCTGTTGGCATTCCCGTTGCCGTTGCCGTTGCCGCCACCGTTGTTGTTGCCGGAGCCGGCGTTCTCGTTCGCGTCGGTCTGACCGCAGTTGTCCTTGGCGACCTCGGCCACGGGTGGCGCGTCGGGATCGGTCGTGTGCGCGGCGTTCGACACGGCCTCGCCGTGTGCCCCGCTCGTACACGCCGCCCCGGCCTCGTCGGCGGCTGCGGTGGTGGTGCTCGCACCGCGGGTGATCGTCGCCGTCGGGGCGCCCTGGTCGAGGAGGACCCCGGTGGTGCGTTCGAGTCGTTCGCCGACGGTCGCGGGCACCGGCGACGTCGTCCGCGGGGCGGCCGTGGTCGGTGCGGTGTCGAGCGGGACGAGCACGGGCTCGGGAGCGCGCGGCGCGCCGAGATCGAGCACGCTCGGGAAGGATCCGGGGCCGGCGGCCGCCAAGCCGCCGACCCCCAGACTGGCCGCCGTGACGGCGAGGATCGCAACGCCGCGCCGCGAGCGGAGCCGTCGGGGCGCTGCTGCACCCGTCATGGCTCCGACCATCGCAGCGACCGCCGCCTCTTCGCCGGCGCGCTCCGATGGGAGCGCCGGTTGGCGAAGCGCGTCGATGAGCGCGTCGGAGTGGTCGAGGCCGGTCACGACGCGTACATCGCTTGCTGTCCGTCGTTCGTTACAGGCGGCTGCTGCTGCGGGCTGCTGGTCGCCGGGCCGTCGGTGGAGGCGTATCCGTCGCCCAGCTTCTTCAGACCGCGGTGCACCAGCACGCGCACACTGCCCTCGGTCCGCCCCATGATCGCGGCGACGTCGGCGACCGTCAGGTCGGCCACGACGCGGAGCAGGATCGCTTCCGCCTGGTCGGGCGGGAGCCCCTGCACCAGCTCCAATGCGCGATCGAGCGACTGCGCTCGGTCGGCCTCCTCTGCGGCGCTCGGGGCGGGCGGCTGCCGATCGACGGCGCGCAGGACGTCATCACGGTCGCGTCGTCGCCGGTCGCGCCGGATCTCGTCGATTCGGCGTCGGGCGGCGATGGTGAACAGCCAGCGTCGGAACTCGGCGGCCGTCCCGGTGAAGGTCGGGAGACCCCGCGCCACCTCGAGCCACACGTTCGACGCGAGGTCGTCCGGATCGTCCATGCCTTTGCCCCGGAAATAGCGCAGGAGCAGGTGTTGGTGCTCGCGCCAGAGCTCGCCGAGGGCGTCGGGGTCGCCCTGCGCAGCTCGCGCGATCACCTGGTCCATGGTCCTAGTATCGGTCATGTGAGGCGATCGGAGTAGCGATTCGCCCGAATCTGTTCCGGTCGAATCGCATCCGGTCACAACGGCGTGACCGGCGATCCGGGCAGAAGGGGGCCCACATGGGTGACAACGAGGGACTGCTCGTCGGCCCGGCGCCGGCGGAGGCCGATGTGATCGGCGAGGTCGTCGATCTCGCCCGCCGACGGCACCCGGACGACGACCTCTTGCCGAGGTTCATGGCGGAGTACTACCGCGAACTGCCCGGCTTCGATCTCGACGGACGGTCGCCCGACGACCTGTACGCGGTGGCGCTCACGCACTACAGCTTCGGCCATCGTCGGCCCGCCGGCCAGACGGTCCTGCGGGTCTTCACGCCCGACCGCGAGCGCGACGGCTGGTTCTCCGAGCGATCCGTGCTGCTCCTCGTCACCGACGACGCCCCGTTCCTCGTCGACACCGTGCGGATGGTGATCGAGCGGCACGGCATCGCGACCCACCTCATGGTGCACCCGATGTTGCGCGTCGAACGCGACGCCGACGCCGAACTGGTCGGCGTGTCGTCGTACGACGGCGACGGTGCCGGCGACACCGAGGCGTGGACGCACATCGAACTCGACGGACTCGACGAAGCGCGGGCCGGCTCGCTGCAGTCCGACCTGGCGGCCGCGGTCCGGGGAGTGCACGCGGCCGTGTGCGCGTTCGAGCCGATGCGCGACCGCATGCAGGCCTTCGCCGACCTCGACCCGATCCTGTCCTGGCTCGCCGATGGCAACTTCGTGTTCCTGAGCGCGGCGACCTACCGCCACACCGACGACGGCGTCACGCTCGTCGAGGGTTCGCTGATCGGCGACGGGTCGTACGACGACCCGGCCGACCCGCCCATCGACTGGGACGGCGACGCCGTCACGATCGCTCGGTCCGAACGCGAGTCGCAGATGCACCGGCCCGCCCGCCTGACGGTGGTCACGGTGATCCGACCCGACGCCGCGAACGGTGCCGACGCCGAGGTCGTCGCCGATCGGTTCGTCGGGCTCCTCGCGTCGTCGGCGTACCGCGAGAGCGTGCTGTCGATCCCGACGGTCGGCGACCGAGCGAGGGGAGTGCTGGGGCTGGCCCGCTTCGGCGCCGAGACCCACACCGGCCGGTCGATGCGGAACGTGCTCGAGACGCTGCCGCGCGACCTGGTGTTCGAGCTCGACTCCGACCGGCTGGCGCAGTTGGTGATCGACGTGGTCGGTCTCCAGGAGCGGCAGATCGTGCGCATTTTCGACGTGCCCGAGCCGGTCGGCTCGGCCTCGACGATCCTCGTCTTCCTCCCCAAGCGTCGCTACCACGCCCGCCTGCCCGAGCAAGTGGCGGAGGTGGTCGGCGAGGCATATGGTTCGTCGCCACGCGACGTCGAGTCGTTCCTCGGCGCGAGCAGCCTCGCCCGCGTCACGTTCACGATCGTGCGGGGCACCCAGACCCCCGACCTCGACGAGCTGTCGGCGGTCGTCGATGAGTTGACGACCGCCTGGATCGAACGCGTCCATCGCAACGCGGTCGATCGGCTGGGCGAGGTCGCGGCCACCGAGTTGATGACCCGTCTGGCCGACGCAGCGCCCGACTCGTACCGAACCGCCGTCTCGCCGAGTACTGCGGTGGGCGATCTCCAACGCTTGTGCCGGTTGCTCGACGGGGAACACCATGTGCTGTCGGCGCTCGTGCGCGAACTCGACGCGGCCCCCAACCTGTGGCGGATGCGCGTGTACCGGCGCGGCGACGGCATCGCGTTGTCGGAGATGCTGCCGATGCTCGCGAACCTCGGTCTGACGGTGCTCGACGAGCACCCGTACGAGTTCGAGGTCGACGGGGTGCGCATGTTCACCTACGACATCGGCGTGTGCATCCCCGACGACGTCACGATCGACGATCGTCGTCACCGTGAGGTCCGGATCGCGTTCGAGGGTCTCGTCGCCGGCACGGTCGAATCGGACGGCTTCAACCGGCTCGTCCTGCTCGCCGGGCTCACGGCGTCACAGGTCGACATCCTGCGGGTCTACGCGAAGTACACCCACCAGATCGGGTTCACGTTCAGCCAGGGCTACCTCGAGGAGACGTTCGCCCGGCAACCCGAACTGGCGTCGCTGCTCGTCGAGTTGTTCGAGTCGCGCTTCGACCCCGAACTCGACGAGGCCGAACGCTTGGCACACGTGTCGCACGCCGAGTCGGAGATCCTGCGCGTGCTCGACGGCGTTCCGTCACTCGACGACGACCGCATCGGTCGGATGTTCCTCGCCCTGATCCGGGCGACCGTGCGCACCAGCGCCTACCTCGACCGACCGACGACGGCACTGAAGTTCGACCCGTCGAAGGTGCCCGACCTGCCCGAGCCCCGCCCGGCACACGAGATCTTCGTGTGCTCGTCGCGGGTCGAGGGTGTCCACCTGCGTGGCGGTCCGATCGCACGCGGCGGGCTGCGCTGGAGCGATCGGCCGGAGGACTACCGCACCGAGGTGCTCGGGCTGGTCAAGGCGCAGATGGTGAAGAACGCGGTCATCGTCCCCGTCGGGGCCAAGGGTGGCTTCGTCGTCAAGCGTCCGAAGCCGAACCCGGCCGCGCAGCGTGAGGAGGGCGTCGCCTGCTACCGGCTCTTCGTGAGCGGGTTGCTCGACATCACCGACAACATCGTCGACGGCCACGTCGTCCCTCCGGTCGGCGTGCGCCGGTACGACGGCGACGACCCGTATCTCGTCGTCGCCGCCGACAAGGGCACCGCCAGCTTCAGCGATCTCGCCAACGAGGTGGCCGGCGACTACGGGTTCTGGCTCGGCGACGCGTTCGCCTCCGGTGGCAGCGAGGGCTACGACCACAAGGCGATGGGCATCACCGCTCGCGGCGCCTGGGAGAGCGCTCGCCGCCACGCCCGCGTCATGG
>JAGQSS010000180.1:0-4649 GCA_020439405.1 Ilumatobacter sp.
GGCCTGCAGTGCCGGGCCGACCTCGAGCTGCTGACGGTGCGTGTCGGCACCGTCGATGCTCACGTAGACCGCCAGGTCGAACGTGCGCGAACTCTGACTCACGACGTGCGGGTCGCAGCGGGTGACCTCGACCAGGATCGGGATCGACGCCGCCGGATCGTCGGCATCGAGTCGCGCTATCGGCTCGGTCTCATCGACGGGAGTGAGGGCGAAGATCACGCTGCCGCTGAGCGACGTCAGTTCGATGGTCGGCGTGCCTGCGTTGCGGACCACGTCGATCGTCGTCGACATCGTCGACCCGTCGATCTCGCGTTCGGCGGAGAAGCCGATCGTCGCGGCGTCGGTCACGCGCCGCTGTGCGCATTCGCGATCGCGGATCTCGTCGAGCGGAGCCGGGTCGAGGGTCGCGAGGTACTGCACGGGGTCGGCATCACCCCGGGCGATCTCGATCAGGACCGCTGCGTCGGACCTCGTCGATGGGTCGCACGTCGTCAGCTCGCCGAAGTCGACCTGGACGTCGATGCGTTGGCCGGGAGCGATCACGGTCCGCTTCGACTCGGCGGGGAGAGGCTCGAAGTGATCGGTGCGCACGGCGATCGAACGGATCGAGATCGGTTCGTCGCCGAGGTTCGTGGTCGCCACGCTGAGACGACGGAGGTGCCAGAGGTACCGCGGATAGTCGAAGAACATCTCGACGTCGTCGGGCACCGTCGACGACACGGTCGAGCGCGTTGTCGACGTCGACGTCGACGTCGACGTCGACGTCGACGTCGACGTCGGTGCCGACGAAGGGTCGTCGACAGCACAGGCGGCCAGCACGAGGAGGCCGGCGAACGCCATCGTTCGGCCGAGCCGGATGCGCACGATCGTCAGCGTATGCCGTCCGGCCGGTACGCCGAGCGCAGTCCGTCGCGGGAGAACACGACCTGCCACAACTCCAGGTTGCCCGAGCGGAAGCTGCCCGCCGACGACAGCAGGTAGAAACGCCACATCCGACGGAATCGCTCGTCGTAGTCGGGGAGGTCGCTCCACGCCGCCTCGCTGTTGGCGTGCCACGCCATGAGGGTGCGGTCGTAGTCGGGCCCGAAGTTGTGCCAGTCCTGGAGCTGCAGGACACCTTCGGCCGCCTCGGCGATCTGCTTGGCGGAGGGCAGCATCGAATTCGGGAAGATGTACCGCTCGACCCACGGGTCGGTCGCTCGCCGAGACCGGGATCCGCCGATCGTGTGGATCAGGGTCAGCCCGTCCGGGTCGCGCAGGAGTCGCCGGCACGCCTCCATGTACGTGCGGTAGTTCCGCACCCCGACGTGTTCGAACATTCCGATCGAGTACACCCGGTCGAAGGTCTCGTCGACGTCTCGATAGTCCTGGAGCCGCACCTCGACCGGGAGGTCGGCACACCGTTCGCGAGCGAGCACTGCCTGCTGCTCGGAGATCGTGACCCCGACGAGCTCACAGCCGCGCCGCTCGGCGAAGTACGCCGCTGCGCCGCCCCACCCGCATCCGATGTCGAGCACACGCATGCCCGGCTCGAGACCCAGCTTGTTCGCGATCAGTTCGAGCTTGTGCTCCTGCGCCTCGTCGAGCGACGAGGCGCGTCGCCAGTACGCACAGCTGTAGATCATCCGCTCGTCGAGCATCCGCCGGTACAGGTCGTTGCCGACGTCGTAGTGCCGGCGCCCGACCTCGCGCGATCGCCGCTTCGACTGCTGGTTGTGCGCCACCGACGCGACCGCCTGCACCGGCGCGAGTCGGGTCGAGAGCGTCCCGGCCAGACCGGTGCCCTGGGCACGGTCGACCATCTCGTCGATCGCATCGCAGTCCCACCACCCGTCCATATAGGCCTCGCCGAGGCCGAGCGTCCCAGTGGTGATCACCCGTCGGTAGACGCGCTCGTCGTGCACCCGAACATCCCACGGACGGTCACCGCCGACACGGATGTCGGCGGCCTCCGCCCAACGTTCCATCAGCCGAGCGGCGTACGACGCCATGACCGAACGCTAGTCCCACGAGTCGCGCCCCCGGACCGGACACGTCGTACGGTGCAACCGGAACCATGGGCATCTATCGAGAACACGTCCTCCCGCGGCTCGTCGACCGGGCCTGCGGGACACCCGAGCTGCAGCGATGGCGCGAGCGGGTCGCCGCCGGCCTGTCGGGCGTCGTGGTCGAGATCGGGTTCGGTTCCGGGACGAACCTGCCGGCGTACCCGCCCGAGGTGACGAAGGTCTACGCCGTCGAACCTTCGGAGACGGCTCGCCGTCTCGCGGGTCGGCGGATCGCCGCGTCGCCCGTCGACGTCGAGCACGTCGCACTCCGCGGCGAATCGATCCCGCTCGACGACGGCAGCTGCGACAGCGCCTTGTCGACGTTCACGCTGTGCACCATTCCCGACGTCGAGGCGGCGCTGGCCGAGATCCGACGAGTCGTGCGACCCGGCGGTCGATTCCACTTCCTCGAGCACGGAGGCTCGCCCGACGACCGCATCGCGACGTGGCAACGACGGCTGGAGCCGATGCAGAAGGTCGTGGCCGACGGCTGCCACCTGACACGTGATCCGGTCGCGCTCGTGGAGGCCGCCGGTTTCGTCGTCGAACGCGCCGAGTCGCGCTACGGCGGCGGACCGAAACCGTGGACCTGGTTCACCGAGGGCTTCGCCGTGCGACCCGCGTGATCTGACGACCCGAACGGGTGACTCGACGAGCGGCCCCGTCGTCGATGAGGATGCGGTATGGCACTGCGCTGGTACACCACCGTGGTCGACGCCCGTGACGTCGCCGCCCTCTCGAGCTGGTGGGCCGAGGTACTCGGCTGGGAGACGGCGTACGAGGCGGACGACGAAGTCGTCCTCGTGCCGACCTACGCCCGGCAGGCGATGGCGGAGGGGATGTCGTGGGAGCGGACGCCGCCCGGGCTCGTGTTCGTGGCCGTCGACGACGACAAGCAGGTGAAGAACCGCCTCCACCTCGATCTGGCCCCGCACACCTCCGACGATCGCGACGCCGAGATCGAACGGGTCCTGCGGCTCGGGGCGACCAGGGTCGACGTCGGGCAGACCGACGACGCCACGTGGGACGTCTTCGCCGACCCGGAGGGCAACGAGTTCTGCATCCTGTCGTCTCGCGACGTGTGATTTCCCCGGGCGGCGTCTTCGGCTGAGTACCGTGCGGCCGGTGACGACCCGACCGATGCGCATCGTGCCCGCCCTCGTGTTGACGGCGGTGATCGCGGCGGCGCTGAGCGTCGCGCCGACACGACCGGGCGTTGCCGATGCGGCAGCGTCGACCGATCTCCTCGTCGGCGACTCCGTCATGGCGGGGATGAGCAGCGACGTCCGTTCGTCGCTCCCCCACCACGTGTTCGACGCCAAAGTGTGCCGTCGGCTGGTGTCGACGAGCTGCAGCTATCGCGGTGTACGGCCTGCGCCCGCGCTGAACGTGATCCGGTCGTGGAGTGGCGTGACCGACCGGGCGATCGTCGTCGCCGCCGGCTACAACGACGGTGCGATCGGGAGCGCCGTCGACGCCGTGGTCGCCGAGGCCCGCCGGCAAGGCGTGCCGCACGTGGTCTGGTTGACGTATCGCGTCGCCGGCAACAACGCCGGCATCTACCGGTCGCACAACTCGGTGCTCTGGCAGAAGGCGACGCAGTATCCCGAGTTGACGATCGCCGACTGGGCCTCGTACAGCGCCGGGCACAGCAGCTGGGTCGCGGCCGACGGTCTCCACCTCACCGGCTCGGGCGCTCGGGCGATGGCCGACCTGATCCGGGTCGCGCTCGCCGGTCTACCGCTCCCCGGACCGCCGCCGCTCGAGCCAGGTGCCGATGCCTGCTTCGCCGTGGCGGGTGCTGCCGGCGGCGGGGCGATCGTCAACCTGACGCCGGTCGAAGCGCGTGGGGCGGGCCACGGGGTGCTCACGTCGAGCGCGGTGCCCGGGTCCGACAACGCCTCGAACGTGAACTACGCGCCGGGCACCGTCGACCCGAATCTCGGTGTGGCGCCGATCGGGTCGGACGGTGCGGTGTGCTATCGCAACGCCGACATCACCCGGGTCCACCTCGTGGCCGATCACCTGGCGACGATCGCGCCGGACGCCTACACCGCAGCGCGTCAGGACGGGCTCCCTGACCGTCGCCTCGACACCCGCACGACCGGCGTTCGCGTCGCGCCCGGCGGCCACGTCTGCTTCGCCGTGAGCGGCGCACCGGGCGACGCCGCACTCGTGAACCTCACCCCGGTCCTCGCCGGCGGGCCGGGCCACGGCGTGCTCACCAGCACACCCGACGACCCCGCCGCCGATGCGTCGAACGTGAACTTCACCGCTGGTTCGGTCGATCCGAACCTCGCCGTCGCGCCGATCGGGCCCGATGGCCAGGTGTGCTTCCACGCGTCGGAGCACCACGCCGTCGATCTCGTCGCCGACCATCTGGGCACGATCGCCGGGACGGTGTTCACGCCGGCGGCGGAGGACGGCACGCCTGATCGGTCGGTCGACACTCGCAACGGTGCTCCCGTACCGCCCGGCGGGCGGGTGTGCTTCGACGTCGAGGGGGCACCCGGCGACGCCGCCATCGTCAACCTCACACCGGTCCAGGCCACCACCGCGGGCCACGGCGTCCTGATCTCGAGTTCGGTCGCCACCGCACCC
>JAGQSS010000180.1:4841-7192 GCA_020439405.1 Ilumatobacter sp.
ATCGACACCCGCGTCGAGTGAGCCGACACGCCGGTACCCTCGGCCGCCTGTGACTCCCCCGTCGTCCGACACCACCCCGGACGCGCGCCCCTGGGTCCTCGACATCGATCGAGGACGTCGGACGGGCGTGCCCGAGGCCGTCTACTCACCCGGCAAGACACCGAGCCACGTCCGCGACATCGTGATCGAACTGATCGAGCGTGGCGTCGCACCCGTGATCGCCACCCGCTGCGACGACGAGCACCTCGCCGCGCTGGAAGATGTTCCCGAGGCGCACGTGCTCGGTCGGACGTCGGTCTGGAACCCGTTGGAGTCGACCGGACGGCGAGCGGGCGTCGTCACTGCCGGTACGGCCGACCACGTGGTGGCCGACGAGGCCGCGATCACGTTGGATGCGCTCGGACACGAGGTCAACCGCATCGACGACGTGGGTGTGGCCGGCGTGCACCGTCTGCTCGATCGGGCCGCCGACCTGGCCGCGCTCGACGTGTTGATCGTCGTCGCCGGGATGGAAGGAGCGCTGCCGACCGCCGTCGCCGGTCTGGTCGACACGCCGCTCGTCGCCGTCCCCACGAGCACCGGGTACGGTTCGTCGTTCGAGGGGATGACCGCGCTCGCGGCGATGACCGCGAGCTGTGCACCCGGCGTGTCGGTCGTCGGGATCGACAACGGCTTCGGTGCTGCGTGCGTCGTCGCCCGATGGATGCGGACACGTCATGCCGGTTCGTGACGCACTCCCACAGCGGCTGGTCGACGTACTGACCGACATCGGGCCGATGACGGTCGCCTACTCGGGCGGGGTCGACTCGACCCTGCTCGCCATCGCCGCCACCACCGTGCTCGGCGCCGAGCACACGTTGTCGGTCACCGCCGTGTCGCCGTCGCTCGCCGCCGACGACTTCGACCGGTGCGCCCGGCTCGCCGCCGACCACGATCTGAACTGGCGAACGGTCGACACCGACGAGATGGCGGACGATCGCTATCAGGCCAACGACACCGACCGCTGCTACTGGTGCAAGACACACCTCATGGAGGCGCTCCTGCCCGTCGCCGTCGGGACCGTGGTGCTGGGCGTGAACGTGGACGACCTGGGCGACCATCGGCCCGGCCAGCGGGCCGCGCGTGAGCACGGCGCCCGCTTCCCGTTCGTCGAGGCCGGCATGACCAAGGACGACGTGCGAGACGTGTCGCGCACGCTCGGCTTGAGTACCGCCGACCAACCGGCGTCACCATGCCTGTCGTCCCGGTTGCCGTACGGCACCCCGGTGACGCTCGGTCGCCTGTCGCAGGTGGAGCTGGCGGAGCGGGCGTTGCGACGCTTGGGGTTCGACGAGGTACGAGTGCGGCACCACGACCGGCTCGGCCTCGTCGAGGTGCCCGCTGCCCGCATCGCGCAGGCGGCCGACCTGCACGACCGGATCACCGAGGCGGTCCGGGGGGCGGGGTTCGACTTCGTCGCCCTCGACCTCGAGGGGTTCCACTCCGGCAAGCTCAACCGCGGCCTCTCCGCAACCGGGTCGGGTGTCGAAGGGAACGGCGACCGACCAACCGGGTCGGGTGTCGAAGGGAACGGCGAGGAACGAGCCGTTTCCGAAGGTCACCCGACCCGGACCACGACTCGCGGATGACCCGCCACCTCCACCTCGACCCGACGACGGGCGTCAGCGGCGACATGCTGCTCGGTGCCCTGATCGACGCCGGAGCGCCGGTCGACCTCATTCGAGACGACCTCCGGCGCCTCGAGCTCCGGCGTTTGGACGCTCGACGTCGAGCGGGTCGTCCGCCACGGCATCAGCGGCTCGTTGGCCCATGTCGGCACCGCCGACACCGCGACGCACCGCTCGGCGAGCGAACTCCGCCGGATCATCAGGGCCGCCGGACTGCCGTCGGCGATCAGCGATCGGGCCGTCGCCGTGATCGACCGGATCGCCGTCGCCGAGTCGGCGATCCACGGCATCGACGTCGAGGACGTGCACTTCCACGAGGTCGGTGCGCTCGACACCATCGTCGACGTGGTCGGCGTGTGCTCGGCACTGCATCGCCTGGGGGTGGAGTCGGCGACGTGCGCGCCGCTGCCGACGGGGTCGGGCACGGTCATGACCGCGCACGGCGAGCTCCCGGTCCCGGCGCCGGCGACCCTGCGGCTGTTGGAAGGTACCGGCCATGTGTGGCGGTTCACCGACGACCCGATGGAACTCGTCACGCCCACGGGCGCCGCCCTCGTCGCCGAACTCACGGTGCCGTCCCTCGCTGCCGAGATGGCCGTGACGGCGGTCGGATACGGCTTCGGGACGTCGACCAGGCTCCCCCGGGCGAACTGCCTCCGCGCCGTTCTCGGCACCGCCGCGTCG
>JAGQSS010000181.1 GCA_020439405.1 Ilumatobacter sp.
GCCCGTTGGGTGCAGGGCTACCTCGAACGGATCGCCGACGGCGAGGAGCTCACCTCGCTGCTCGATCGTGTCCCCGGTCAGGTCGAGCTCATCCAGGACATCGCCGACATCCTCGCCCTGATCTGCTGGCTCCCGATCGTCTGGGCCGCCTGGGCCGTGATCGCCGGCGTCGTCGACTCGATCGCGACCCGGGTCCGGATCGGCTCGGTCGTCCGGGCTCGCCGACCGGCCGACGTCCTGCCGCCGGTCCTGGTCAACGTCGTCAAGCCCTTCGCGGAACGCGACCGGTTCAGCACGTACCTGGCGGTCGACGACGGCAACCACCGCACGGTGTGGGCCTGGCTCGCCAACGAACGCAGTGCTGCACCGCAGGGGGCCCAAGCCCGTGTCCGGGCCACTCCCCTTCTCGGCTACGTCCGCACCAGCGAACCCGTCGGCACCGGCACCCGCCCCGACCCCGACTGAGAGACCTCGTCGCTGCCAGGAGCGCAGCCGCCCGATCTGTGACGAACGTGCGGTCCCCCTACGTATGCGGTTTCGGCATGATGGGCTGCCCAAGAAGACGGTCGATGACAAGCTTTGCCATCGCCGAGTAGCATGGTCCACATGTCGACGATGAACGTGTCGCTCCCCGACGAACTCAAGTCGTTTGTCGACGAACGGGTTGGCCACGGCGGATTCGGGTCGACCAGCGAGTACGTCCGCGACCTGATCCGTCGCGACCGAGAGCGTGAACGACTTCGCGCGCTGCTGCTCGACGGGGCCGCCTCGTCGCCGGGGCCGATCGCAGACGACTCGTACTTCGAGTCCCTGCGCGCCCAGGTCCGTTCCGGCGACTGAGCAGACGTGGCAAAGCTCGTCAGACTTCGGCAACTCGCCGCGTCCGATGTCGAGGACGCACGCGAGTACTACCGCCGAGAGGCTGGCGAGCGCACGGCGCTTGATTTCATCGACGCCGTCGAGAGCGCCGTCAAGCGAATCCGCCGCAGTCCGCAGGTCGGTTCCCTCCGGTTCGCCTACGAGCTTGCCATCCCTGATCTGCGTGCCTGGACGATGCAGCCGTTCCCCTACGTCGTGTTCTACGTCGTCACCGACGACGAGATCGACGTGTGGAGAATCCTCCACACCCGGCGCGACATTCAGGCGACGATCGAGCCACCAGAGACGTAGTCCGGCCGTCGTTGCGGAGCGCTCGATGTGGCCGGGCTGGACGCTCAGGATGTCGACGCCGTTGCCGTCGAGCCAGGTCGCCCACTGTCGTAGGTCGAGCCGGTAGGCGCCGAGGGTCGAGACCGACGGCGCTCAGTCCGCCGGCAGGCGGGACTTGCGTGTCGGTCGACGGTCGCGCCCGGGTCTGCCGTCGCAGTTGACTCCGTCTACGCAGACTCGATGCCGCTGCTGTCGACGCGCAGGAAGAGCGGTCCGTACTCGCAGCCACACTCTCCCTTGGGCAGGCGTGCAACGAAGGTGTCGGTCACGAGCACATTGCCAGCGAGATCACGGGCCGTTACATCGACAGTGACGTGATCGTCGATGGCGGGCACAACGGCGAATGTCAGTGTGGACTCGCCCGTCGCGCTGACGGTCCGAACGTCACAATCGGTGCCCTGGCATAGCTCGACCGACGCAACCTGACGGTTGTCGACCCCAACGACCACCTCTGGACCAGCACAGTCGGCCTCGCATTCGCCGCAGCCGGCCGTCGCGGGCATGGCGGCGAGGAGCACTCCCATCAGTAGTCGCGGCGACACCTTCGTGACCGTAACGGCAACGCACGCGCTCGCCAGGGAGACCCGCGCTCACCGGCATTATGAGCACGGTCGCCCGGGCGCGATGGTCGTCGGCTACGGACATCACATGGCTCTGGATGACAAGGGTCAGGCGATGAGGTCGAGGTGTGGGAGGTGCCTGGCGTCGTAGTGGTGGGTGGGGTAGGGGAAGCGTTGGTGGGGTGTGAGGTCGGGTGGTCGTTGTCCGATGGGCAAGATGATGGTGCCGTCGGGTCGGATGGTGTGGATGCGGCCGTGGGTGTCGCGTTGGCAGGTGAGTTGGTCGCGGTGTTTGATCCGGTTGTGGACCCCGCACAAGGGGATGGCGTTGGTTTGGTCGGTGGGTCCTGCGGTCGACCACCGTGTCGACGGCGAGACGGTCGACGACCGGTTCAGAGGAATGGGCCCACGCCCCGAGTCGAGCGTGCAGATCTGGGGACGCGGCAGCGTGAGCGGACACGAGGGCGAACCCGTCGCCGCGGTCGCACTCAACGTCACCGCGATCGGTCACGACCGACCGGGCCACGTGACCGTGTACCCGTGCGACGAGCCGACGACCAGCACGGTCAACTTCGGTCCGGGCCAGGTCGTCGCGAACGGGATCTTCGTCGCGACGAACATCCACGGGCGCGTCTGCATCGCGACCGTCGGTGATCCCGACGTCGTCATCGACGTGGTGGGTGTCGATCCGACCCTCGCGAGGTCAGGCGACGTCACCTGGCTCGACACGATCTCGCCGGTTCGCCTGTTCGACTCGCGTCCGGGCGAGTCGACGGTGGACGGCGATCAGGTCGGGAGCGGCATCACCACAGCGGCGGGCGTCACGCGCATCGACATCGTCGGACGCGGTCAGGTGCCCGCGTCGGCCCGCGCTGTCGTGGTCAATGTCACGGCTGTGTCAGCACAGGGTCCGGGACACACGACGGTGTTCGGCTGCGACGACGACCAACCACTCGCCAGCACGTCGAACGTCGCGCTCGGCGGAACGGTCGCCAACACGGCGATCGCCAACGTGTCGGACGACGGTCAGATCTGCGTGTTCACGCACATGCGGTCGCACCTCGTCGTCGACGTCCTCGCGGTCCTCGCTACGCCGACCGACTGAGCCGACAGGGGTGCGCCGACCAGTGATGTCGTTCGCCGTCCGGGATTCACCCGAGTCGCAGGCGGTACAGCGATGTGGTGGCGGTCATGTAGAGGAACGGGCCGGCGAACTCGACGTTGGCACACGTCTCGGGCAGCCGGATCGTGCCGAGTAGCGAACCGTCGGGGTCGTAGACATGGACGCCCTGGTCGCCGCTCGCCCACACCCTCCCGGCTGCGTCGATCCGGAACCCGTCGAACACGCCCGCCGGGCACGTCGCCCAGACCGCTCCCCCGCCGACGACCCACCCGTCGACCACGTCGAACGACCGGATGTGCCGCGGGCCGTTCTCGACGTGGCTGACACCCGTGTCGGACACGAGCAACCTCGACTCGTCCGGGGTGAACGCCAAACCGTTCGGGCGCACCATGTCGGTCACCTGCGCCGACACCTCACCCGTCGTCGGGTCGACCCGATACACGTTGCTCGACCCGATCTCGCTCTCGGCCGCGTACCCCTCGGCGTTCGAGTCGATCCCGTAGGTCGGATCGGTGAACCACACGGCGCCGTCCGACGCGACGACGACGTCGTTGGGGCTGTTGAGGCGCTTGCCCTCGAACGCGTCGGCGATCGTCTCCCGGCGGCCACCTGGCCACCAGCGCACCACCGACCGCGTGCCGTGTTCGCAGGCCACGATGACGCCGTCGTGGTCGAGCGTGTGACCGTTGCAGAAGTTCGCGGGCCGTTCGGCCTCGGCCACCGCTCTGGTCGCCTCGTCGAACCGCATCAGCCGGTCGTTCCGGACGTCGCTCCAGTACAGCGCCGCCTCGGCGGCGACGTACACGGGGCCTTCCGCCCAGGCGCAGCCGTCAGCGAGGTGTTCGAGTTCGCCGGACGGTGCGATCAGGTCGACGAAGCGCTCGTCGACGACGTCGTAGACGGCAGGGGCGGGAGAGCGCGTCACGGCGACAGTGTGGCACGCCGCCGTTGGGCCGGTGGGTGGCGCCTGGGGCAGACTGTGCGTCCATGAGCGAGCGACAGACGATCGTGACCCTCGATCTCGAAGGCGTCCTGGTCCCCGAGGTCTGGATCGCCGTCGCCGAACGCACCGGCATCGAGGCGCTCACGCGCACCACCCGCGACGAGCCCGACTACGACGTGCTGATGCGCTACCGGCTCGACATCCTCGACGAGCACGGACTGACCATGCCGCTCGTCCAGGACGTCATCGCCGGACTCGAGCCACTGCCCGGGGCGACGGCGTTCCTCGACGAACTGCGTCAGCGCACCCAGGTCATCATCCTCAGCGACACCTTCGAGCAGTTCGCCGCCCCGCTGATGCGCCAGCTCGGCATGCCGACGGTGTTCTGCCACCGGCTCGTGGTCGAGGGCGACCGGATCACCGACTATCGCCTCCGCCAACCCGACCAGAAGCGCAAGTCGGTCGAGGCGTTCCACTCCCTCGAGTACAAGGTGATCGCGGCCGGCGACTCGTACAACGACACGTCGATGCTCGGCGCCGCCGACGCCGGGTTCCTGTTCCATGCCCCCGACAACGTGATCGCCGAGTTCCCCCAGTTCCCGGCGGTCGACGAGTACGACGACCTCCTCGAACTGATCACCGCCGAACTGGCCTGACACGCGCCGTCCGGCGTACGTCACCGCTGCTGTTCCGGCGAGGCAATCGTCGTCCGCGGGTGCGAGACTGCCCGCATGCAGCAGAGCGACGGCACCTTCTCGGCGTACGACGGCACCACGATCTACCACCGGACGTGGGCACCCGACGGCGACGCCAAGGGCGTCGTCCTCCTCGTCCACGGGCTGGGCGAGCACTCGGGCCGTTACCAACACGTCGCCGAGCGCCTCGTCGACGCCGGCTACGTCGTGGCAGCGCTCGATCACCGCGGCCACGGCAAGTCGAGCGGCAAGCGCGTCTACGTCAAGTCGTACGACGAGTTCATGCGCGATCTCACCCAGTTCCGGCGGATGGTCGAGAGCGAACATCCCGGTCTCCCCGTCGTCATGGTCGGCCACTCGATGGGCGGCAACATCGTGATGGGCCATGCGCTCGGCAACCAACAGGGACTCGCCGGCATCGCCCTCAGCGGTGCCGCGCTCCAGGTCGGCGACGACTTCTCCCCCATCCAGCGCAAGATCTTCAGCGGCATCGCGAAGGTGGCACCCGGCTTCCGACCGCAGGGGCTCGACGCGTCGGCGATCAGCCGCGACGAGGCGGTGGTCGAGGCGTACCGCAACGACCCGCTCGTCTTCACCGGCAAGATCTCCGCCGGCCTCGGCGCCGCCCTCTTCGCCGCGATGGACTCGTTCCCCGATCGCTACGACACCCTCACGATCCCGATCTGGATCGGGCACGGCACCGACGACCGCCTCACCGAGATCGCCGGCTCCCGAGAGCTCGAGGCGACCGCCGTCAACGCCGACGTCGAGGCGCACTACTACGACGGCCTCTACCACGAGATCTTCAACGAGCCGGAACAGGACGAGGTGCTCGGCGACCTCGTCGGGTGGATCGACCGCACGGTCGCCGCTTCGTGACCGACGACTCCTCCTCGTCCGGCGACCTGCGCCCCGGACTGGTCGCCGTCGGGGCGGCCGTCACCGCCTGGGGTTCGACGGGCGTCATCATCAAGGTCATCGACATGAACGCGATCGCGATCGCGGCGTGGCGGTTCTCGATCTACGCCGTCCTGATGACGGTCGTCCTGCTCGCGCGCGGCAACCGCCTCACCAAGCACCTGCTCATCACGTCGCTGCCGGGCGGCGTCCTGCTGTCGGCCGACGTGATGCTGTTCTTCGTGGCGGTTCGGACCACGAACGTCGTGAACGCCACCACGATCGGCGCCATGCAGCCGATCGTGATCGCGGTGTACGCCACCCGGTTCATGGGCGAAAAGATCCACCGGCGCGACTACCTCGCAGCGGCGGTGGCGATCATCGGTGTCGTCGTCGTGATCACCCAGTCGTCCGGCACTCCGGAATGGAGCGGCACGGGCGACCTCGCCGCCGTCGGGGCACTCTTCGCCTGGAGCGGCTATTTCATCGTCGCCAAACGGACCGCAGGCAAGCTGACGCCGCACGAGTTCACCACCGGCACAGCGTGGTGGGTCGGCCTCTTCGCGTTCGCGGTGGGTCTGATCGCCGGGCAGGACATGGCACCACCGACCGGCGACGACTGGCTACCCCTGGCGGCGCTCATCGTCGTCGGCGGCGTCGTCGGCCACTCCCTCATGAACTGGGGCATCCCGCGTCTGCCGGTCTGGCTGGCGTCGACGATGACCCTGCTCATCCCGGTTGTCTCGTCGCTCGCCGCGTGGTTGTTCCTCGACGAGGCGCTCACCGCGGCCCAACTCGTCGCGATGGGCGTCGTGATCGGCGCCCTCTGGGTCGTCGTCGTCACCCAGACGAAGACCCCGGTCAGTCCCCCGCAGGACATCGTCGAACTCGACGCGTGAGCGCCGTACCGGCCCGTCAGGGGCCGGTGAGCAGGTAGTCGACCAGCAGGTCGACCTCGGTCTCCGACAGCGAGGCGACCGGCATCGTGTCGGTCCAACCGGCGACGATCTCGGCCGACGGGTCGACGATCGAGCGCCGGACGTAGGCCGCGTCGATCTCGACCGTGCTGCCGTCGTCGAGCTCGACCGTGTCACCCGCCGACCACGTGAGTGCCGGTCCGAGCGCACCGCCGGTGCGATCGGCACCATGGCACGCCGAGCAGCCGTTCGTGCGGTACACACCCGTCGCACCCTCGCCGTCGGCGCCGCACCCCGCCGCGAGCAGCCCGAGCGCCAGCACACCGACCGCCCCGAACGCTCGCACCCTCCGCATCCCGCCATCGTGCCACGCCGACGACCCCCGGGCCCCTCTTCGTGCGCCTCCCCCCGGCCCGGTACGCTCGGGCTCGTGACCGAGTCGAAGATCATCTACACCCACACCGACGAAGCCCCGGCGTTGGCGACGTACTCCCTGTTGCCGATCATCGAGGCGTTCGCCGGTGCCGCCGGCATCGACGTCGAGACTCGCGACATCTCGCTCGCCGGACGCATCGTCTCCCAGTTCCCCGAGTTCGTCGCCGACGAGATGCGTATCGCCGACGACCTCGCCGAACTCGGCGCTCTCGCCACCACGCCCGAGGCGAACATCATCAAGCTCCCGAACGTCTCGGCGTCGATGCCGCAGATGAAGGCGGCGATCGCCGAACTCCAGGCCAAGGGATACGCCCTGCCCGACTACCCGGACGATCCGTCGACCCCCGACGAGGACGACATCAAGGCCCGCTACGACCGCGTCAAGGGTTCGGCGGTCAACCCGGTGCTCCGC
>JAGQSS010000182.1 GCA_020439405.1 Ilumatobacter sp.
TCGACCCGCTGCCGGCAGCCAGCTCCGACGACTACTCCATCGCGGCAGCGCTGGAGCACCTGGAGGAGATCCCACCGGCAGCTGCCTCGGTCGAGGTGCTGTGGGAGGGGAACGCCATCCGCATGGCGGTCTGGCGCGACGACGTGAACGACCGGCGATGGATGACCGTCGCGACCGACACGACGCCGGGGGTCACGATCCAGCTCGACGACGCCGCGTCGGCGTCGTCGCTCATCACCGACGACGTCGATGGGCAGTGGACACGACTGTCGTCCACCGGCCAGGGCGGCCGCCGGGCTCCGGTCGACGAGCGGCTGATCAGTGGTGTGCTCGACCGGTCGACGATCGCGTCGAGTCCGGTGGTGTCGTCGTACCGGTGGGTCGCGTTGCGCGACGGCACGATCGCCCTCGAGGTGCCGCTCCAGGTCGACGCCACCCGATTCTCGCTACCGAGCATCGTGCCGATGCCGCTCGACCCCGACCGGCCGGTCGATGTGTACGTGTACGTCGGCGCGGGTGTGATCCACGAGATCCAGGTCCTGTCGAACACCGACGCCCGGATCCTCGTCCAACGCTTCGACCTGATGGCCCGCCCCGAGATCGAGCTCCCCGACCCCGCCCGCATCACCGACGGCTGATCCCCGGCGGCGCCCCTTCCCACTTTGTGGAAGCGATCATGCCCTCCCCCGTCGGTTTCGCTTCCCCAGAGTCGGCCCCGGAGTTCTGTGGAAGCGCGATGCTGCCGACATGACGGACGGCACGGGCCTGACGGACGACACGACTCCCCGACAGCCGGGTCCTGGTACAGTCCGGCCCGTGCTCAGCAGTGGCCCGGTCGCCCGTGTCGCGCCGGAGCGAGCGCAGCTGCTCGACCGTTGGGGTGAGGCCATCGCCCGCTTCGCCGACGCCGACGAGGGGCGCAGCGTGGTCGTGCGTGGCGGCGATCTTGCTGCCGGGCGAGGCGGTGACGTGGTGCGACCCGGAGCGAGCGTGCTCAAGCTCTTCGTGTCGATCGCCGTCCACGCCGCCGCGGCGTCGGGTGACGTCGACCTCGACGAGGCCGTGCTCGTGCGGCACCTGCCACGCAGCCGCTACCCGTCGGTGCTCGACTCGCTCGCACCGGAACACGCCCTGAGTGTGCGCGAGCTGGCCGGGCTGGCGCTGGCCACGAGCGACAATCGCATCGCCCAGCACCTCGTCGACCGGCTCGGCGCGGAACGAATCGAGGCGGTCGCCGTGTCGCTCGGATGTACGAGCACCCGGCTACGGTCCGGCTTCGACGACGCGTCGCTGGACACGAACGCGCGCGCCAACCTGACCACCGCCGACGACTGCGCGAGAGCGCTCGCTGCCCTCCAGGGAGACCGGAGGTTGCAGCCACTGGCCGTGTCGTTGCGCTCGAGCCTGTTCAACTCACGGATCCTGTCTCGTCTGCCCGACGACGTGGTCGTCTCGCACAAGACGGGATCGCTGACGGGCGTGGTGAACGACGTCGGGGTGATCCACGCCCGCAGCGGCGACCTCACCGTGTGCTACCTCGCGGACGGTCAGGCAGATGCAGCGTGCACCTCGGTCGACATCGGCGCGTGCACCCGGGCGGTGTTCGATGCGTGGGAAGAGCGGCAACGGTGATCGCCCACCCGCCGGTGCGAGACGGCGACGTCGTCACCGTCTCGTTCGACGACGCCGGCGAGCAGCTCGTGGCCAGGTTCCGGCTCCCACCCGGGCTCGAGGCGAGCGATTCGCCCGATGTCGCGCTCGCTGCAGGATGGCTCCCGGCGATGCGACGCGGCGTGCCGCTCCACGTCGACGGTGAGGTGTCGCCCCGGCTCGCTTCGGGCGCGTCGAGGATCGCGGAGATCCTCCTCACCTGGGATCGCGACCTCCACGACCCGGGTTGGTATCGATCGGTTCCGTTGGTGGCGACGCCTCGCACGGCACCGACGCCATCGTCGGTGCGGTCCGGTCGGGGCCGGGTTGCGTGCTTCTTCACCGGCGGGGTCGACTCGTTCCACAGCGTCGTCCAGCTCAGGAACGAGATCGATGCACTCGTGTTCGTGCACGGCTTCGACCTCCTCGACGACTGGAACGATCAACTCAACCGCCGGATCTCCGAGCGGCTCCACGAGGCGGCGTCCATGCTGGGGCTCCCGCTGATCGAGGTCGAGAGCAACCTCGCCGCCTTCGGCCGCGCGTCGAACGTCGGGTGGAACGACTACCACGGCGCGGCGATGGCCGGCGTGGCACATCTGCTGTCGCCGGGCTTCTCCAGGTTCGTGATCCCGGCCTCCACCACGTATGCGCAGCTCTACCCGCTGGGCTCGCACCCGATGGTCGACCCCCTGTGGAGCAGCGAGGAGTTGGAGATCGTGCACCATGGCGCCGATTCGACGCGCACCGAGAAGCTGCGCGCCGTCGCCGACGATCCCGCCTCGCGGCGTCATCTCCGGGTGTGCTTCGAGAACCGTGACGGCGCGTACAACTGTGGCCGTTGCGAGAAGTGCGTGCGCACCGCCGTGGGCGTACGGATCGCAGGCGTGGAGGGCCGCTTCGAGTCACTGCCGTCGCCGTCGCTCCGGCAGGTGGCCGACGTCGACATCGTCGGACTCGGCTTGGCCTGGCGCGACCACCGTCGAGAACTGGTGCGCAGCCGAGCCAACGAACGCCTCCGGTGGGCGATCGAGATCGCAATGGTCCGTCGCCGGCTGAAGGAAACCGCCGTGGGTCGGCGATGGATGAGTTGAACCCGCCCGCTTGGCGCGACCGGCCGGTGGACCCGGACACCGCTCCCACCGTGAGGTCTCGCGGCTTCGGGGTCGTGGAGGCCGTGCTGCCGCCATCGTCCGTCGCTGCGGCGATCGACGCCCTGGGCGCGGTGTTCGCCGCCGAGGACGACATCGCACTGGCCCGACGCTGGCGCACGAACGCGTACCGGGTCGCGTACATGCTCCCCGCGAAGCACCGCCACTTCCTCGCGCTGTGCCGGCCGAGCCCACTGGCCGAACTGGCCGCAGCACTGCTCGGGCGCGATTGCGTGCTGGCAGGGTTCAACGGGCTCGACATGATCCCCGGAGGTGAAGCCCAACCGCTGCACCGCGATCACGCAGTGCCGACGCCCGGGGTGCCCCTCTACCTCCACGCGGTCGTCGCCCTCGACGCATTCACCGTGGCCAGCGGCGCCACCAGGATCGTGCCCGGCAGCCACCGCGAGGCCACCGACGAACCAGTGACTCAGAACGGGCCGCCGCCCGAAGTCGATACCGAGCCGAACGCCGCTGTGCACGACGACCGCGAGAGCGAGGCGGTGCACGTCGGGTTGCAGCCCGGCGACGCGCTCGTCTACGACGCGACCTGCGTCCACGCGGGCAGCGCCAACACCACCGACCATCCACGACGCGCCCTGCACGTGCTGTTCGCACGGCGGTGGGTGCAGCCGCTGTGGGACTTCCCCGGCAGCTTGAGCGCCGACGACGTCGCCGGACTCGACCCCGAGCGCCGCCGCCTGTTGGGCTTCGGCAACACGCCCGCTCGCTACGACCACGATGCTCGCCGTTCCTTCGGTTACGGATGGGGCTGACGACCGAGGTCGCCCGCGCCGGAACGACGGCGACCGAGCGTCTCCTGTTGTCGCGGGCGCTCCGTGGACCCGGGGCGTTGCGGTTCCGGCTGGCCGTCGCGACTGCGCGTGGCGTGCGCAGCCTCGACCGCCTCACCGACACGCGCATCGACCCGAGCCGCGCCGGCCGAGCGCTGCTCACTGCGCAGCCCGACGCGCTCGGACGACTGGCCGCTCGGCTCGAGCACGGGTGCGCGCTCGTCTCGGCCACGAACGGCAAGACCACCACCACCAACCTCCTCGCATCGATCGTCCGTGCCGCCGGTCTGGGGCCGGTCGTCAACCACGTCGGTGCCAACATGCCGGGCGGCATCTGCGCCGAGCTGCTCGCCGGCGCCCGCTGGTCGGCCACCGCGGACATCGGCGTCTTCGAAGTGGACGAGCTGTGGCTCGATCATGTCGTTCCACCTCTCGTGCCACGGGTGATCGTGCTCGGCAACCTGTTCCGCGACCAGCTCGACCGTATGGGTGAGATCGACCGGGTCGCAGCCCGTTGGCGCGCGTTCGTGGCTCGCCTCGACACGCGCACCGTGCTCGTCGTGAACGCCGACGACCCCCGTGTCTGCCAGCTCACTGCCGGGCACTCGCGAATCGTCCACTTCGGGCTCGACGCATGCGATCGAGAGGCGCCCGCGCCGGGCGGCGATCAGGCGACCTGCCTGAGGTGCGCCGGCCGGTTTGCCTACGACGGAGCCCACATCGCTCACCTCGGACGATGGCGGTGCACGGGCTGCGGCGATCGCCGTCCAGATCGCCTCGAGGTCGAGGCCCGCGATGTGGAGCTGCACGGTACGCACGGCGTGTCGTTCACGCTCGACGTCGAGCCGGTGCGCCCCGATGGCATCGGCGGCGGTGACACCACCGGCCCTCGCAGCGAGCGGATCGTCCTCGGTCTCCCGGGCCGCTTCAACGTCGCGAACGCCGCAGCCGCCGCGGCCGCTGCGTTGGCGATGGGCTGCACCACGCACCACGTCGTCACCGGCCTCGGCGGCGCCAAGGGCGCGTTCGGGCGGGCCGAGCGACTGTCGATCGCCGGCCGGGAAGTCGTGCAGATCCTCGCCAAGAACCCCAGCGGCCTCGACGAGATCGTGACGATGCTCGTGGCCGCCGGCCGACCACTCGACCTCCTCTTCGTGCTCAACGACCGCGATCTCGACGGTCGCGACGTGTCATGGATCTGGGACGCCGACGTCGAACGGATCGCGCCGCTGGTGATGCGGGCGACGTGTGGTGGATCGAGGGCCGCCGAGGCGGCGATGCGGCTCGATTACGCGGGCGTCGACCCGTGCGCGATCGAGGTGGTCGACGGCATCGCCGAGCCGCTGTCACGCGCGTTGGCGCGGGCGCGCGGCCCGATCCATGCGGTCACCAACTACTCGGCGATGCTCGATCTTCGAGAGACGGTTGCCGAGCAGGGGCACGCGAAGCGGTATTGGTCGTGACCCGGTTCCCGTGCGCGAGTTCGCGGGGCGGCTCGTGAGCCGAGAGACCGCCGACCCGTGGGCCGTGATGAGGGTGACCGTCCTCTACCCGGACCGGCTGAACCTCTACGCCGACCGCGGCAACCTGCTGGTGCTCGCCGAGCGCTGTCGGCGCCGCGGCATCGCGTTCGAGACGACGGCCGTTGACATCGGCGACGCCGACGGGTTGCCGGACGGCGACCTGGTCTACATCGGTGGCGGGCAGGACAGCGACCAGCGCGCCTGTGCGGTCGATCTCGCACGCCGTCGCGACGCGATCGCGGCGGCGGCCACCGGGGGAGCTGTCGTACTGGGCGTATGCGGCGGCTATCAATTGCTCGGGCACGAGTACCACACGCCGGACGGGACGATCGCGGGCATCGGGCTGCTCGACGTCGTCACCGTGCGCGGCGCCGGATCGAGGCTGGTCGGCAACGTCGTCGTCGAGGTCGATTCGTCGGTGTCGCTGCTCGGCGGGAGTCGCCAACGACTCGTCGGGTTCGAGAACCATCAAGGTGTCAGTGAGCTCGGGCCGCGATCGCGATCGCTGGGAGTGGTGCTCGCCGGATCCGGCAACAACGGTCGCGACCGCTCAGAGGGTGCCGTCAGCGGCTCGGTGATCGGCACGTACCTCCACGGGCCCCTGCTCGCGAAGAACGTGTGGCTCGCGGATCGGCTGATCGAACACTCGGTCGGCGCTGCGCTTCCGGCGCTCGAAGACCGGTTTGCGGATCTGGTCCACCGGCGAGCCGTCGACGTGGCCCTGACCGACACGCCGTGACGGGTGGGGCGCTCCGTTGGAGGTGAGCGAGGCCCGTAGCTCGACCAGCGCCGACGAGACCTCTGCCGGCACGGGCCCTGCGACGATCAGGCCGGCCGCTTCGTAGCGCACGAGTCGTTCGAGCTGCTCGACTGCCCACCGCGCGGCGCCGACCGTCATCGTCGCCGGCACCCCGGGAGTGGACGTGGCCGGCGCCGAGCGCACCGTGACGTGTGGATGGAGCCTGGCGAAGGTCGCCACCGCGCGCCTGGCAACGAAGGGCCACGTGACCGCGATGACCGACGTGACGCCCCGCGCCTCGGTGCCGGTGGACACCCGTGCCAGCTCGGCCATCGCCAACGCGACGTTGTCACCGGTGTGCCGGGAGTCGCGCTCCACGAGGATCCGCTCCGACGGTACGCCGAGCTCGACGAGCCGGTCCGCGAACACATCTGCCTCGCACCGGCTGCCAGCGAGGGGCACGCCACCCGTGGTGACCACCAGCGGTGCCATCGCCTGATGGAACAGCTCGGCGGCGCGGTCGGGCACCACCGGATCACGGCTGCCGAAGCAGACGATCGCGTCGCTGGGTGCGAGCGGATGCGTCAACGCGAGGTAATCGAACACGACCGAGTAGGGGCCCTCGGCACGCCTGCGGGCCGGCTCGTCCGCCCAACCGTCTCTCGACGGCTCAGCGTCGTCCATGGCGGAGAAGGTAGTCGGTCGCGACCCGCCCGCCCCGACCCCGCCCGCATCACCGACGGCTACCCCCCGGCGGCGCCCCTTCCCACTTTGTGGAAGCGATCATGCCCTCCCCCGTCGGTTTCGCTTCCCCAGAGTCGGCGCCGGAAGTCTGTGGAAGCGAACAGGCCGAAGGACGTCATGATCGCTTCCACAGAATTCGGGTGACCGTCCGATCGGGACGACCGCTGAATACCCGGCGCGTGGACACCTCGGCGCCTGACTAGACCCGAGCCATGGAGTTGGACGTGCCCGAACTGGTCCGACAACGGGCGCTCGCGAACGGCGAGGCGGGTCGGACGTGGCTCGACGAACTGCCCGAGGTGGTCGCGACACTGACCCGGCGATGGGGACTCGAACTCGGTCGGCCGTTCCGGAGCGGCACCGCCGCCTACGTCGTCGAAGCGGTCGATGCGCATCGCAACCCCTGCGTCCTGAAGGTCGCGATGCCACTGGAGATGGACGACATCGCCGGCTTCGAACGCAGCGTGATCGTCCATCGACTCGCCGACGGTCGCGGGTGCGCCGAGTTGCTCGATCACGACGCCGACCGATCGGCCATGCTGCTCGAACGTCTCGGTCCGAATCTGGCCGACCTGGGCC
>JAGQSS010000183.1 GCA_020439405.1 Ilumatobacter sp.
AGACGTTTTCCGGAGATCACCCGACTCCGGTTCTCCTGGTGCGCGATCCGGGTCGGGTGATCTGCCGAAACGTCGACTTCGTCGCCGTTCCGTACGACACCCGACCCGACGTGATCCCGAAACGTCGACTCCGTCGCCGTTCCGTACGACACCCGACCCGAAGTGATCCGGCCGTTCCGTACGACACCCGACCCGATGTGGTCGGGCCGCGCAGCGTGTTGAACAGTTCGTAAAACTCGGGTGGTACGTTGCCGGAGGTGTCTCCGGGTCTGGTTTGTGCCCACCACCATCTCTACTCGGGCCTGGCTCGCGGCATGCCCGCTCCGCCCGCGACCCCGCACTCGTTCCTGCAGGTGCTCGAACAGGTCTGGTGGCGACTCGACCGGGCCCTCGACCTCGAGATGCTCGAGTGGTCGGCAAAGCTCGCCGCCGTCGAGGCGCTCCAGGCCGGCACGACGGCGATCATCGATCACCACGAGTCGCCCAACGCGATCGAGGGGTCGCTCACCACGATCGCCGACGCGTGCGCTGAGGTCGGCGTCCGCGTCTCGTGCGCCTACGGCGTGACCGACCGCCACGGCCCCGACGGAGCTGCCCGCGGACTCGCCGAGAACGACCGGTTCCTCGGCGAGGGCGGCCGCGGCATGGTCGGCATCCACGCCGCGTTCACCTGCACCGACGACACACTCGCTGCGGCAGCAGAACTCGCGGTGAAGCACGGCGTCGGCGTCCACGTCCACGTCGCCGAAGGACCCGACGACGTCGACGCACCGGCACGGCTCGCCGGGCTGACCCGCGACGACTGGCTCCTGATCCACGGCGTCCACCTGCCCGACGACCACGGGCTGTCGGGCACGATCGTCCACAACCCGCGCTCGAACATGAACAACGCCGTCGGCTACGCCCGGCCGGCCCGGTTCACCAATCCCGTGGCGCTCGGCACCGACGGCATCGGCGCCGACATGCTCGACGAGTTCCGTCTCGCGTTCGTCCGCCAGCGCGAGACCGACGTGACCGCCTCGCCCGACGACGCATGGGGCTGGCTGTCGGCCGGCTGGGACCTGTTCCCCGAAGCGCGCACCGACACCGTCACCTGGAGCTACCCGACCTTCGACCCGTGGCACCTCGCCTACTCGACGACGGTCAACGCGATCGACGTCGACATCGACGGCGAACCGGTACTCCGCAACGGCACGACCACCCGCGTCGACGAAGCCGAGGTGCGCGCCAAGGCCGCCGAACAGGCGCAACGACTCTTCCGAGCCCTCGAGGAACTGACATGAGCCACGACACCGCCCCGCTGACCCCGATGTCGCTGTCGACCTTGCTCGGCCGCATCGAGCACGAGTGGTCGACCCGCCAGAAGATCTTCGACCTGCCGAGCGCCCGCATCTGGCAGCCCGACCCCGACGTCGATCTCGGGTTCGAGTTCCTCGGACGTCGATGTGCGACGCCGGTCGGTCCGGCCGCCGGCCCACACAGCCAGCTCGCCGAGAACATCGTCCTGGCCTGGCTCGGTGGGTCACGTCTGTTCGAGTTGAAGACGGTGCAGGTCCTCGACGATCTCGAGATCGCCCGGCCGTGCATCGACATGCAGACGATCGGTTACAACATCGAGTGGAGCCAGGAGCTGACCGTTCCGCAGAGCCTCACCGAATACGTCAAGGCCTCGATGCTCGTCGAGATGCTGTCGCAGTGGGAACCGCTCGCCGGCCACCTCCACAACGACGCCGGGCAGGGACCCGGGTCGCACGTGTTCGACATGAGCGTGGGGTACGACCTCGCCGGCATCTCGGGCGAGAAGGTGAGTGGCTTCATCCGCGGGATGCGCGACGCCACCGCCGAGATCGCGGCGCTCCGTCCGCAGATCGCCGCCGCCGGTGGCTCGTTCGCCGCGCTCGCCGACCTCGACTTCTCGACCCACATCGCCGACACGTTGACGCTCTCGACGTTCCACGGCTGCCCACCCGAGGAGATCGAGTCGATCACCAAGCACCTCATCGACGAGCACGAGCTCGACGTCATCGTCAAGCTCAACCCGACCCTCCTTGGCTACGAGACGGTGGCGGGGATCGTCAACGACGAACTCGGCTACCGCGCCGTGTCGGTGAAGGAGCAGGCCTTCGCCGACGACCTCCAGTTCGAGCGAGGCATCGAGCTGATCGAGGAGCTGAACGACTACGCGAAGCAGCGCGGTCGACGCTTCGGCATCAAGCTGACGAACACACTCGTCGTCGACAACACCCGCGGCTTCATGCCCGACGACCCGATGTACCTGTCGGGTGCGCCGTTGCACGTGCTCGCATCGACCCTGCTCGACCGGCTGGCCACGGCGCTGCCGGGTCGGCTCGCCATCCCCGGCCACGACGGCGACGTGATGGTGAGCTTCTCGGCCGGGATCACCAAGGAGAACCTCCCCGAGGCGATCGCCATGGGCGTCAACCCGGCGACCGTCTGCTCCGACCTGCTCAAGCCCGGTGGCTACGGGCGGCTGGCCCCGATGCTCAAGGCGCTCACCGCGGCGGTCCGCGACGACGGCTGCACCGATCTGCCGACGTGGAGGGCGCAGCGGCAGGCGGCGGCCGAATCGGCAGGCTTCGCGACGTCGTGCGCACAACACGTCGCCGACATCCGTGGCGCCGGCATCGAGCCGTACCACCTCGACGGCAACTCGAAGCTGCCACGCGAGGTCGACAACGACCTGCAGATGTTCGGGTGCGTGGCGTGCAACTTCTGCGTGACGGTGTGTCCGAACGATGCGTTCACGAACATCCGCAGCCTCGACGGGATGGACGGGCGTCAGCAGTACCTGGTCTTCAGCGAGCTGTGCAACGAGTGCGGCAACTGCATGGTGTTCTGTCCCGAACGGGGCGATCCGGCGATGATCAAGCCGCGGCTCTACACCGACCGGGCCCTCTACGAGGCACGCGACGGACAGGGGTTCCTGGTCGACGGCGGCCGGGTCGTCGAGGCGCGCGCCGACGCGACGAGCGTCGATCTCGTCGAGCGTCTGTTGGCGAGCGACGCCGGCAACCCCCTCGGGTGACGTCGCCCGGTCGGGTGACACGCCCGACGCATCCATGTCAGGACAGGTGTAAGAACACCGGTATTGCGTGAGTGCTCGTGCCGATTCGCAAAGTTTCGGCAATGTCATTTCAGGAGGGTTCAGGTTCGGACGGCGGGGGCCGATGACGAAACATGCGGGTGGTTCGACGAGCGTCAGTGGTGCTCAGCTTGGTGCTGATCGTCGCCATCGCCGTGGGCTACCTCGGTCGCCGTTCGGAGGTCGCCGAGGTGCGCGACGAGCGGCTGACCCGGGCCGCCGAAGTCGGCGCCGCTCGCGTCGACGCCCTGATCGAGAGCTCGACCGTGGCCGCGCTCTCGGCTGCCTCGCCCGAAGCGGCGGTCGACGCCGTCCGGCAGGCGTACCCCGCCGTCTCGGCCTGTGCCGGGTCGGTCGACCGGATCTTCTGCGACGGCCCGATCGCCGCCGAGATCGGTGACGTCGACCTCACCCCCGACAACTCCTCGACCGACGTGACGGCCCGCGACGACGTCGTCGTGATCGGCGTCGACGGGGATGACATCGCCCTCCGTGTCATCGCCGACATCGACGGCTGGGCCGGCGCCGACGACCCGATCGTCGTCGAGGCGTCGACGCTCGAACCGGCGCCCGGTGTCGGCAACCTGGTCGACGCCGGATCGACCCGCCAGACCTCGGCCGCCGTCCACGCCGCACCCGGCACCTACGTCATCGCCGAAACGAGCTCCGCCGTCCGACTGCCCGTGAACGAGGAGCGCTTCTACTTCGTGGTCGCCGCGCTCGCCCTGATCCTGTTCCTCCTCGCCGGCACGACCCTCATCGTCGAACAGCGGTCGCTGCGTGAGCGGGCAACCTTCGACGGTCTGACCGGCCTCGCCAACCGCAGCGAGTTCGAACGCCGCGCCGTCGAGATGCTCGCCGGCGCCGAGCGGACCGGGAAGTCGGTCTGCATGCTCTTGTTCGACCTCAACGGGTTCAAGCAGATCAACGACACGTGGGGCCACGCCGCCGGCGACGAGGTGCTGCGCGTCGTCGGCCGTCGCCTCGCCGCTGCTGTCCGCGACGGCGACCTGGTCGCCCGCTGGGGCGGCGACGAGTTCGTCGCCATGATGCCCGGCATCGCCGCCGAGGAGATGGGTGTCCGGCGTGCCCGCCAGATCGCCGAACTCGTGGGCGGACGCACACGGGTCGACGGTGTCTCGGAGTCGCTCCGGGTCAAGGTCAGTGTCGGCGTCGCCATCTGGCCGAACCACGCCAACTCGCTCGACGGCCTGCTCGAGGCGGCCGACGATGCGATGTACCGGGCCAAGCGCGAAGGCATCGCCACCGTCCTCGCCGACGCCCGCCCCGACGAACCCGCCGACGCCCTCGTCCCCACCGCCTGAGCCCGGCTCGCCCCGGCCCCGGGAAGCCTGGCCGATTAAATCGGGTGTACGTCCACCGGTGGAAGCCTGGCCGATTAAATCGGCTGCACGTCCGGGCAGCGGGTGAGCCCCCTCGGCCCCGGGAAGCCTGGCCGATTAAATCGGCTGTACGTCCACCGGTGGAAGCCTGGCCGATTTAATCGGGTGCACGTCCGGTGCTGGTGCTGGTGCCGGTGGGTTGGGGGCGCGTGCGGGTCGGGGACGGGGCGGCACCTACGCTGGCGGGGTGGCCACCGTCGATCACGCCCTGACCAGCAAGCTCGCCGCGTTCGGCACGACGATCTTCGCCAAGATGTCGGCACTCGCCGTCGAGACCGGGGCGATCAACCTCGGCCAGGGGTTCCCCGACACCGACGGTCCGGCCGAGGTGCTCGACGCCGCGGTCGAGGCGATCCGCGGCGGCGTCAACCAGTACCCGCCGGGCCCCGGCCTGCCCGTCCTCCGCCAGGCGATCGCCGAGCACCAGCGCCGCTTCTACGGGCTCGAGTTCGACCCCGACGCCGAGGTGCTCGTCACGGCCGGCGCCACCGAGGCGCTCGCCGGCGCCCTGCTGGGGATGCTCGACGACGGCGACGAGGTCGTCCTGTTCGAGCCGATGTACGACAGCTACCAGGCGTGCATCGCACTCGCCGGCGGAGTGCTGAAGCCGGTCGTATTGCGACCCGATCACGACGGCGACGGCCGATACGGGTTCGACCGCGACGAGTTCGTCGCGGCGATCTCGCCTCGGACCAAGCTGATCCTGCTCAACACGCCCCACAACCCGACGGGCAAGGTGTTCACCCGCGACGAACTGCAGTTCGTCGCCGACGTCGCCGTCGAGCGCGACCTACTCGTCGTCACCGACGAGGTCTACGAGCACCTCGTCTTCTCCGGCGCCGAACACGTGCCGATCGCGACGCTGCCCGGCATGGCCGAGCGCACCCTCACGATCGGCTCGGGTGGCAAGACCTTCAACACGACCGGCTGGAAGATCGGTTGGACGACCGGGCCGGCACCGATGGTGAACGCCGCCAAGATGGCCAAACAGTTCCTGACCTATGTGAACGGTGCGCCCTTCCAGCCGGCGATCGCCGCCGGCCTCCGACTGCCCGACTCGTTCTTCACCGGTCTGGCAGCCGACCTCGAGGCCAAGCGCGACCGGCTCCGTCCCGGACTCGAAGCGGCCGGCTTCGAGGTGTTCGTGCCCGAGGCGACGTATTTCACGACGGTCGACATCCGGCCCGTCCGCCCGGACGGCGACGGCATCGCCTTCTGCCTGTCGCTGCCCGTCGACGTCGGGGTCGTCGCGATCCCGAACCAGGTCTTCTACGCCAATCCCGAGCACGGTCGGCACCTCGTCCGGTTCGCGTGCTGCAAGCGATTCGACGTCATCGATCAGGCCGTCGAACGGCTGGCGACGCTGGGGGAGCGCTGATGGCCGAACTCCGGATCGCCGCGATCCAGCACGACATCGTCTGGAACGACCCGGCCGCCAACTTCGAGCGGCTCGCGCCCAAGATCGAGGGTGCGGTCGCGTCGGGTGCCGGCCTGGTGCTGCTCACCGAGACGTTCTCGACCGGATTCGGGTTCGCCGAGCCGGGCTTCACGACCGAGGCCGAAGGTGGGCCGTCGTCGCAGTTTCTCGTCGACCGCGCCGCCGAGCACGGCGTCTGGGTCGGTGGGTCGTGTCCGGAGGTGCGGGCCGACAACGAACCGGGCGACGAACGTCCGTCGAACTCGTTCGTGCTCGCCGGGCCCGACGGCACGGTCCACCGCTACCGCAAGATCCACCCGTTCTCCCACGCCGGGGAGGAGCGCTTCGTGCGGGCCGGCGACCGGTTCGTCACGGTCGACGTCGGCGGATTCCGGGTCTCGCTGTTCGTCTGCTACGACCTCCGCTTCGCCGACGAGTTCTGGCAGCTCGCCGAGTCGACCGACCTCTACCTCGTCCCGGCCAACTGGCCGTCGAAGCGACGCGAGCACTGGATGGCGTTGTTGCGGGCGCGGGCGATCGAGAACCAGGCGTACGTCGTCGGCGTGAACCGGGTGGGCGAGGGGAGCGGTCTCGACTACTCCGGCGACAGCCAGATCATCGATCCGCTCGGCCGGGTGCTCGCCGCCGGTGCGCACACCGAGACGACGCTCCTCGCCGACCTCTCGACCGACGAGGTCGCGTCGACGAGGTCGCACTTCCGCTTCCTCCCCGACCGCCGCTGAGCGGCGCGGGAGCCCGTCGGCTCAGAAGCCGTGCCACCCGTCGAGGGCGGCAGCCTGTTCGATCCACGCGACCATGTCGTCGGTGGCGACCTCGTCGCCCTCGAACAGGTGGGCGTAGCGGGCGTCGGGGTCCTTCGAACCGAACGGTGGCACCGGGTCGAGCGCCGCGCCGCGGAAGAACGTCACCTTCACGTACTTCGTGAAGCAGTGGAACGACAGGAACCAGCCCTGCTCGTCGACGCCGTAGAACGGTGAGTTCCACCGGATCGCCTTGTTCACGTCGGGCACGAGCCGGACGACCAGCTCGTCGAGCTGCCGCCCGACGTCGGCTTTCCAGCCGGGCATCGCCGCCAGGTACGCGGCGACCGGTGCGTCGCCGTCACCCTTGTCGATCTGCGGGTTCCCGCCCGACAGCAGTTTCGGCTCGTTCGCCATGGACGCACCGTACAACCGACGAATGGGGTCGGAGACGTTTCATCGGGACCGACGAAACGTCTCCGACCC
>JAGQSS010000184.1 GCA_020439405.1 Ilumatobacter sp.
CCGGCGTGACGACGGTTCGGTGATCATCCTCGCACTGGTGATGATGATCATCGGCGCCCTCATCGTCGGCAGCATCTCGACCTACGCGCTCTCGGTCCTGCGGGCGAATTACGTGTTGAGCGAGGAGACCCACCAGGCCGAAGCCGCCAAGGCGGGCCTGCGGATGGCGCTCGCCAACCCGCGTGACCTCTACGAGTTCTGCGGACCCGACCGCGGCGGCCCGTCCAACCCGGTGGCGCTGGCCCCGATCTCGGTCAACGGCGAGACGGTCACGACGCGTTGTCACACCATCTCGGTCGCCGCCGCCCAGGGCGACGACGAGCGCCGGTTCGGGCTCGTCGCCACCCGGCTCGGCGAGACGATCCCCGACGAGCTGGTGCCGGCACCGGCACCGGCCGCCGACCCGGCCCAGCCGCCGACTCGCTACGACCTGTCGACCGAGGTCGACCCGCGGGCGTGGACCGGTGTGACCGAGGAGCAGTCCGTGACGGGCACCATCTGGCGCCCGCGGCTGCCGTCGCACGGTCTGTCGCCGCGTTCGCCGTCCGGTACCCAGATGCCGGCCGGGTGGCCGCAGTGTCGTGTGTTCTTCCCCGGCACGTACGTCGATCCGATCCTGCTCGACGGCCCGACGTTCTTCACCGCCGGCGTGTACTACTTCGAGAACGAGGTGCGGGTCGTCGGTGGCGCCGACGTCGTCGTCGGCGACGGCTCGACGTCGGGCTGCGTGACGAGCCAGGACGCGCTCTACTACGCCGAGAAGATCCCGGGTGAGCACAACGTCAACGGGTTCGGGGCGACGATGGTGTTCGGCGATCGGGGACGGCTGGTGATCACGAACGATCCCGCGGAGCTGAACCGTGCGGGCCAACCGGTCGGCGCACGTCCGATGTCGTTCGTGATCAACCGTCGGTACAACCAAGCGAACGACTACCTTCACGGTGGTGGCGTTCAACAGGAGCGATCTCACCGATCCGTCCCTCGAGGTCGAGTCGCAGCCGTCGGCCCCGTCGGCGTCGATTAGGCCGGACAACAACGGCACGTCACCGACGGCCGGCACGATGGCCGCGCCGGCAGTGAGCTACCGCTACGACGAGCAGCGCCTGGTGGACGATCCGTTGAACAGCGTCGTCGCCCACGTGACGTGGACGCCCCCGACGGGTAACACGGTGCCGGTCACCGACTACACCGTCACGCTCACGCCGACGAGCCCGGCGGGGCCGGCGATCACCTGCTCGGTCGACCCGACCGACTCGTGGATCCCGGAGGGCACGACCCTCCCGTACCCGCAGCCCGCCGACCTGGCGTGCGACATCCCGATCCCCGTCATCGGAGGGACGGCGAGCACCGCGGCGTTCGCCCGGTACACGGCAACGGTCACCGCGACCACGGCGATCGGGACCGCCGTCTCGACCAACGCCGTCGTCAACGAGGTGCCGAAGAACCGGATCGACATGCCCGAGGCGTGCCTCGCCAACCTGATCGGCATCCTCACGCCGCCGAACGGCAGCGTCGAGGCCGCCGAACTCGTCGCCTGGCTGCGCAACCAGCCGCTCCCGAACCGGGCGTCGTGCGCCTCGCCGACCTTCACGCCGGCCAACTATCCGGTCCACGTCGCCCACCCGGTGCCGAGCCGGGATGGTCAGCCCCCGACGCCGGTGGTCGAGATCGACCTCGATCCGACCATCTCGAAGGCTGCGCATCCGGTCGAGGTGACGATCCCGAGCTATGTCTCGCTCGCCCAGGGGCGGATCAAGGTCGTCAATACACAGGCCCACGACGTCGAGATCGTCGGCGGTGTGATGGCGGCAATGTTCGACGTCGTCGACGCCCGAGCGGCCGGCCCGGGCACGGTGAAGATCGGCTACGAGGCGACCGCGATCCAGCGCAAGATGCAGATCGTGTCGACCGCCGGAGGCACGACGTCGACCGCGGTCGTCCAGATCAACCAGAACGGTGCCTGGGCGGTGAACTCCTGGAGGGTGCAGTAGGCCGCCACCGCACCTGAATCGCGCCGCGGACGGTTCGATCCGCGCCGCGCGTTACGCAAGATTTCCTCAAGACGCGGCCGAAGAGGTTTGACGATTCGCCTGGTCGGCGACGCCAGCGATCGTCCCGTCCCACCTCCCTGACCAGGGGGTTCGCAGGGAAGCGGACCGATCGAGCCGGACGACACCACGCGTCGTGGCCGAACGGCGGCGCGTCCGCGGCTCCGCCGCGGGGTTCAGTCATCCGGTCGGGTGACCGAAGGACCCTCTGAACGGTTTCGCGAGCAGCATCACGCTCGCGTTCTGAACGGAGGGAAATCTGATGGCGGGTGACAACTCGTATCAACGCGCCCCACAGCGAGACCCAGGCGTCACGCTGGTGGAAATCATGATCACGATCGTGCTGCTCGGCACGGTCGTGGCCGGCATCCTGACGCTGACCCAGACGTCGATCATCGCGTCGAAGACCAGCGACGAGGCCGCCCGCGTCGAGTCGGCGCTCCTGACCGCCGCCGAGCGCGTCGAGCGAGCCGATCGCCTCCTGTTCCCCTGCGACGACGACCTGCCCAAGCCGGTCGAAGCCGCCGCTCAGTTGAAGCTCGGCGTCAGCCCCGACGAGGCGTCGACCTACGCGAAGGTCGAGACCGAACACCTCGACCAGACCGGGAAGTGGGCGCCCGGCGCCTGCCCGAACGGCATCTACCAGCCGAACCTGGTGCAGCGCATCACGATCACCATGACCAGCCCCGACACCGGGCTGACCCGATCGCTGGAGGTGATCAAGGGTGACATCTGAACCGACCCGCGACCGGGGCATGACCCTGATCGAACTGCTCGTCGCCGTCATGGTGTTCGGGCTCATCGCCACGGTGCTCTCGGCCACGATCACCGTCGTGCTCCGGCAGTCGCCGGAGACCGTGGCCCGCGTCGACTCGGCGCGTTGGGAACAGAATCTCGGCACGTGGATGCCGGCCGACCTCACCTCGGCCGAGTGGCCGGAGGACGCCGACGGTGACGGCGTGCCCGACGACCCGACCCAGGCCGTCGACTACGACCTCTACGAGCCGTGCGCCGAAGCGATGTGCACGTGGGGCGAGAACGTCGTCCACCTTCAGTGGGAGGAGAACGGCGTCTCCATCGACGTCTCGTACCGGTACGGCATGGCCGACGACGGCACCTATGAGTTCCGCCGCATCGAGTGCCGCTCCGGCTCGTGCGAGAGCCAGACCCTCGTCCGCGACATGCCCGAGCCGACCAGCGGTGGCGAGCCGCCGATCTCCGTCACGTTCCCGCCGCCCGTCCTCAGCGTCGACGAGAACGATCACGAGATCGTCAACACGAGCGGCCGCCGCGTCAGCGTCACGATCAAGACGCTCGACGGCACCGAGCTGCTCTCGTTCACCGGCGGTGGCACGGAGCGCATCGATCTGCAGCCGGCGGCGATCCAGCCACCCGAGTTCCTCCAGGCCCGCAGCGGCTGCGGCGGTCCGATCACGCTGATCGTCGACGAGTCGGGCTCCCTCGACGACGCCGACGTCGTCGAGATCAAGAAGGGCGTCCGCTCGTTCGTGTCGACGTTCTCCGGGACACCGACCCAACTCCAGATCATCGGGTTCGGCAAGGAGGCCCGTGTGCTCGGCAGCTCGGGCTGGAACAACTGGTACGACCTCAGCGAGCAGTCGGTGGTCGACGGATTGCTGGGCAGTGGGTCGCCGATCAACTCGCTCGACAACAACGGCGCCACCAATTGGGAGGACGCCATCTACCGGGCGCTGTACACGGAGACCGGCCAGACCTACCAGTCGCTCGGCAACCCGGCGAACCCGCCCGCCGAGATGATCGTCTTCTTCACCGACGGCATGCCGACGTATCACCGTGACGAGGACCAGACCGGTGCGGAGACCCCGGAGATCTCGGACAGCGCGATCCCCGACCACTTCGACGCCAACAACACGACGTCGTCGTACTACACACAGTTCGACCCGAAGGCCTGGTACCGGGCGGCATGGCTGCTCGGCCAGACCTCGATCGACGTGATCGGCGTCGGTGTCGGCACGGCGTTCGAACGCTCGGCCAACCTCGACGTCGACACGACGCTGGACGACTCGATCATCCGCGACGACTGGGACGCGCCGTACCAGTCGGGCTATCCGAGCAGCGGGAACTACTACCGCCTCCTGCCGGCCGAGGTCGCGCTCGGCGATCTGATCGCCGGCAACGACATCTCGAACTACGAGGGCGACAGCACCGATCGGTACATCAAGGTCTCGTACGACGGTGGTTGGGATGCGGAGGCCGTCGAAGAAGCCGACCTCCTCACCACGACCGACTTCTCCCAGTTCGGTGGTGCACTCGAGTCGATCGCCCTCGCCGAGTGCGGCGGCACCCTGACGGTGCAGACCCGTTTGCGGTCCGACACGTCGCCGCTGAAGAAGACCGTCGGCTACGAGGCGTCCGGTGAGCACCTGCCCCTCACGGAGAGCCAGACGTCGTCGGTCAACAAGACCGCCGCCTTCGACATCTCGACCGAGGGCGGTGCCTCGATCGACATCCTGCTCAAGCCCCGAACCCTGGATGGAACGGGCTACCGGGCCGATGGTTGGACCTGCCGGTCGAAGAACGTCGAGATCACCGATCCGTCGAAGATGTCGATCCACGACGCGGGCGAGGGCCCGGCCGGCGGCATCGATCTGAACGTCGCGGCCAACGAAGCGGTCGCCTGTGTCCTCTGGGTGGTGCCCTCATGAACACGATCCGTCGATTCCGTCGCCGACAGGCGGAGCGGCTCGAACGCCAGTACACGACCAAGTGGGTCGCCGCGCAGCGAGACCGCGGCGCGGTCCTCCCGCTCGTCCTCGTGATGATCATCGTCGGGGCGCTGATCGTCATCCCGGTCACGATGTACACGACCGCTGTCGTGCGGGCGAACCGGGTCGAGGAACAGAAGACTCGGAGCTCCGAGACAGCGCGTGGCGCGATCCGTGTGGCGCTGCACTCGCCGTCGCTCGTCTTCGGTGACGACGATCGTGCCGACGACGGTTGCCCCGACGACGTCTCCGAACTCATCCCCGACGGGGTCATGACCGAGACCGGTGTCTCGCTGTCGTGCGTCCACGTCGACGAACTCAGCGCCGACGAGGTCTTCGGCCTCGAGGTCCCGGTCGGTCTGGCACAGCTCCAGATCGCTCCCGACCCGGCCGGTCTCGACCGCTACAGCGGGGTCATCGCGACGTCAGGCGGTGCCCCGCCGTACGCGGACAGCGGGTTCGAACCGTCGTGGGCCTGGTGGCTCGGCTTCGACTCCGGCACGGTCGGCGACCCGAAGACCGTGGCACCCCTGCCCGAACTGCCCTCATTCTCGGGCGTCGAGCGGACCTCCGACCCGATCGACATGCCCGGATTCGACTGCAAGGTCTTCCTCCCCGGTCACTACACAGATCCGCTCGTCATCGACGGCAGCTTCGGTGTGAGCAACTTCTACTTCGCGAGCGGCGTGTACTACTTCGATCAACCGATCTCGATCTCAGGTGACATCGACATCGTGGTTGGCCAGGGCCTCGCCGACTTCGGTGTCACGAACGACTGCGCCGACGACATCCAGGTCGGCGCTCATGCCGACGTCCCGCTGGGAACGACCTACGGCATCGACGGCAACACTGGCGGTGCGACCTGGGTGCTCGGTGGCAACGCCCGCATTGCGATCTCGGAGAGCGGTGGTGCTCCGTCGGTGCGGTTCAACCAGCGCTACGCCGAGAACGAGGGCGGCGCCTGGACCAACATCATCTCGGTGAACGGCGACTGGTCGTACGCCGACGGCGACCCCGACAACGACGACGAGTTCGAGGACGCCGACGGCGACCACTCGGTCACGAACGTCAACTACGTGCCGCGCAGTCAGGTCATCTCCGGCGAGACGGTCGTGCCGCTCTACCTGTCGGACACGCCCTACGTCCCGAGCCATCCGTCGCTCACCGACGAGGCACGTGTGCCGGACGCACCCAGCGGCGTCGTCGCCGTCGCGGCGACTCGCGACGTGTCCGGCTCCGACGACGGTGCCGTCATCGTGTCCTTCGAGGGCGTCGAAGGTGCCGACACCAACGGCGCGATCGTCGACGACTACGAGGTCGGGATCGCCACGAGTTCCGGCGGCGATCCGGCGGTCGAGTGCTCGGTGCAGACCAACACCGTGTGGCCGACGTTCGAAGGTGCGGACGGCACGACCCCGTGGGGCGACCCATCAGGTGAGAACGCGGCCGATCCCGACGGCTACTCGTGCATGATCACCGGGCTCCCCGAGAACGCGACCTACTGGGTCTCGGCGCGAGCGCACTCCGAGGTGGGTTGGGGTGCTTGGTCGACCCGGGCCGAGGTCCTCGTCTCGTCGGCGTCGCCGACGGCCACGCCACCGGTGTCGGCGTCGAACATCACGATCGAGTCGTACGACACCGACGACGCCATCGTCTCGTGGGATCCGGCGATCGACACCGCCCAGGCGCCGGTCCAGGCGTACGAGGTGACCGTCTACCGGGTCTCCGACGTGCGGATCGACAGCATCGTGCCCGACACCGGTCTCGAGACCGGCGGCCTGCCGGTCGTCATCTCCGGGTCGGGCTTCACCTCGGCGACCGTCGCCGACGTCACGTTCGGTGGGCTGTCCGCGAACTCGTTCAGCGTCGTCAGCGACACCGAGATCACGGCAGTCACGCCGCCGCACGCGCCGGGTGGGGTCGACGTCGTCGTCGACTTCGGCTCGTCGGTGTCCGGATCGGCGACGTTCAACTATCAGCCCCTCGCGGTCGTCGTCCCCGGTTGGCCGGTGGTGACCGGCATCAGCCCGGGCAACGGCCCCGAGGCCGGCGGCGACACGATCGCCCTGACGGGCACCGACCTCGACACCGTCACCGCCGTCACGTTCGGCACGAGCGGCGCAGCGATCGTCGGCCAGACGCCGACGTCGCTCACCGTGACCGCGCCGGCCGGTGCCGGCACGGTGCCGGTCAGCGTGACCAATCCGATCGGCACCAGCTCGCCGGTCGCGTACACCTACGACCCGCCGGTTCCGGTGCCGCCGTCGGTGTCCGGCGTGGGCCCGTCGTCCGGGCCGCAGGTCGGCGGGAACACCGTCACCCTGACCGGGGCATCGTTCGGCGACGCCAGCACCGTCACGTTCGGCGG
>JAGQSS010000185.1 GCA_020439405.1 Ilumatobacter sp.
ATCGAAGGAAGACACCAGCGATGTCATTCACCCCACAAGACGTGAAGGCCCTGCGCGAGAGCACCAGCGCCGGCATGATGGACTGCAAGAAGGCCCTGCAGGAGACCGACGGCGACATGGAAGCCGCCAAGCAGTTCCTGCGCGAGAAGGGTCTCGCCGCCAGCGCGAAGCGCGACGACCGTGAGAACAACCAGGGCGTCGTGGCGATCAAGGTCGACGGCAACGTCGGCGCGATCGTGCAGCTGAAGAGCGAGACCGACTTCGTGGCCGGCTCCGACCAGTTCAAGGACGAGGCCGAGACGCTCGTCGACCTCGTGCTCGCCAAGGGTGCCGAGGCCGTCGCCGAGCGCGCCGCCACGCTCGACGAGCTGAAGATCACGCTCAAGGAGAAGATCGAGCTGGGCGACGTCGTCCAGTTCGCCGCCGCCGACGGCAACGTCATCGGCCACTACGAGCACATCCAGGGCGGCCGCGGCGTCAACGGCGTGTTGGTCGAGATGGCCGGTGCCGACGACGAGCTGGCGCACGACATCGCCGTGCACATCGCCTTCGCCCGTCCGAAGTACCTGACCCGCGACGAGGTCCCGGCCGACGTGGTCGAGGCCGAGCGCGTCACGCTCGAGCAGATCACGATCAACGAGGGCAAGCCCGAGCAGGCCGTCCCGAAGATCGTCGAGGGTCGTCTCAACGGCTTCTTCAAGGACATCTGCCTCCTCGAGCAGCCCTACGCCAAGGACGACAAGAAGTCGGTGCAGCAGGTGATCGGCGACGCGTCGATCATCCGCTTCCACCAAACCGAAATCGGCTGAGCCAGGACAACACGTCCAACGCTCCGGAACGACCGGTCCTTCGGGGCCGGTCGTTCTCTTTTTCGGGTCGGGTGTCGCACGGGACGGCGACGGAGTCGACGTTCCGGGAGATCACCCGACCCGGTCACGCCCGTCACCTCGCGTTGCGTGAAGCGCGCTCGCCGTCTGGCACACTGGGGGCTTGTGAGTGATGAGACGGTCGGGTCCGAGGTTCGTTGGAAACGGATCGTGTTCAAGCCGTCGGGCGAGGCGCTCGCCGGGCCGTCGGGCAAGGGACTCGACGGGGCGACCCTCGACCACACCGCCGACGACATCATCGAACTGCGCCAACGGCTCGGTGTCGACGTCGCCGTCGTCGTCGGCGGCGGCAACTGGTGGCGTGGCCGTACCGGCTCGCTCGAGGGGATGGACGCCACCCAGTCCGACCACATCGGCATGCTCGGCACCGTGATGAACGCCTTGGCCCTCCAGGACGCGCTCGAGCGCCGCGGCCAGCCCACCCGCGTCCAGTCGGCGATCGAGATGCCGCGTATCGCCGAGCCGTACATCCGGCGCCGCGCCGTCCGCCATCTCGAGAAGGGCCGGGTCGTGATCTTCGCCGCCGGCACCGGCAACCCGTTCTTCACCACCGACACCGCCGCGGCGCTGCGTGCCGCCGAGATCGAAGCCGATGCACTCGTGAAGGGCACCCACTCGGGTGTCGACGGTGTCTACGACGCCGATCCGCGCACCAACCCCGACGCCAAGAAGTACGAGACCGTCGGCTACGCCGAGGTCATCTCGAAAGAGCTCAAGGTGATGGACGCGACCGCGGTCACCTTCTGCAAGGAGAACGGCATCCCGATCGTCGTGTTCGACATGTCGGCGCCGGGTGCCCTCCGCCAGATCCTCACCGGCGGCCAGGTCGGCACCATCGTCCAGTAGAGCCGTCGCAGCCACGGACAGCGCAGGCGCATCCGCGACGGCGTGCGTGGCGTACGCGAGACTTCGGGCCGTGGGGGCGGCGGACGTCCCCGAACTGGAGGTAAGTGCAATGGGCCTGTTGGCTTCGAGTGACTCCGGTGGCGCCGGGGTCATCATCGTCATCTATCTGGCGCTGATCGTTCTCGGCGTCGTCGGATTCTGGAAGGTCTTCACGAAAGCCGGCGAAGAGGGCTGGAAGTCGATCATCCCGATCTACAACGTGTACACGCTGCTGAAGATCGTCGGTCGTCCGGGATGGTGGCTGATCCTGTTCTTCATCCCGTTCGTGAACTTCATCATCTGGATCATCGTCGCGCTCGACCTCGCCAAGAGTTTCGGCAAGGGGACCGGATTCGGCGTCGGCCTCATCTTCCTCGGCTTCATCTTCATGCTGATCCTCGGTTTCGGCGACGCGAAGTACGTCGGCCCGGGTGGTGTTCCGGCCCAACTCGGTGCCGCGCCGCCGCCCCCGCCGCCCGGCGCGACACCGCCGCCGCCCCCGCCGCCGCCACCGACGGCCTGACCTGCGTCACGGGTCGCCTCGTGCGGGGGCATCTCCCGCACGAGGCGATCGCGTGGTTACGCTGGGCGTTGTGACCGAAGAAACCCTGCTCGATGCCATGGACAAGATGGACAAGGCGGTCGAGCACGTCCGAACCCAGTTCTCCACGATCCGCACCGGTCGTGCGGCGCCGGCGCTCGTCGAGCGTCTGACGGTCGAGTACTACGGCGCTCCCGTCCCGCTCCAGCAGCTCGCCGCGATCCAGGTGCCCGAGGCCCGGATGCTGCTCGTCAAGCCGCACGATCGCGGTTCGCTCGGTGCGATCGAAAAGGCGATCCGCGACAGCGATCTCGGTGTGGCCCCGAACAACGACGGTGTGGTCATCCGACTGAACTTCCCCCCGCTGACCGAAGAGCGACGCCGCGACTACGTCAAGGTCGTCAAGAACATGGCCGAGGACGGCCGCATCGCAGTGCGCAACCTGCGTCGCGACGCCCGCAAGGTGATGGAACAGGCCAAGACCGACGGCGACATCTCCGAAGACGAACTCGACCGAGCCGAGAAGGAGCTCGAGAAGATCACGCACGACCACGTCGAGAAGATCGACGCGGCGCTCGGGCGCAAGGAAGCCGAGCTGCTCGAGGTCTGACGGTGCAGCACCCGCTCCGACGGAGCAGCCCGACCGATCGACGACAGCCAATGACGCAACAGGGGAAAGGACAGCGATGAGCGACGACCAGTGGCGCGACCGCCGCCGGGACGAGGACGACTTCAGCGAGTACGGGTCGCTGTTCGACGACGCCGAGCCGACCCAGAACATGGCCGAAGTGCCCGCCGAAGAACCGATCTCGTTCGGCGACAGCGACACGGGCACGTTGCCCCACTGGACCGAGCCGCCGACCGGCGAGGTCCCTCGTTTCGACGCGACGGGTGGCGCCGACGCCCCCGAACACGACGAGGAACTCGACGTGTGGTCGTCGTTCTCCTCCGAGGCGCCCGTCTGGAAAGACGACACGCCGGCGCCGGGTGCTCCGGCGGGTGAGCCCTCCGCCGAGATCCCGGTCCAGCGACGTCAGCCCGATCGGCGCGACACCGGTCGCCACGACGTCGTCGACGGACCGACCTCCGGCCAGCACCGTCGCGTCACCGGCGAATCCGAGGTCGTTGCACCCGAGCCGAGCCGGATCACCATCGGCACCGACCCGTCGGGCATGCCGCGTCGCCCACCCGAGACCGGCCGTCGTCGGCGTGGTGGCCCGCCGCCGAGCGCAGCACGCCCCTCCGCGGGCCCTCCGGCGTCGTCCGGACGCGACATGCCGACCGCCATCGCCGTCGGGCTGGTGCTCGCCGCCGCGTTCATCGCGGCCCTGATGTTCGATCCGCGTGCCGCTGCGGCACTGATCGTCATCATCCTCGGGCTCGCCGCGGTCGAGTTCTACGACAAGGTCGCCGAGAAGGGCTATCGCCCGGCCGTCGTCCCCGGGGTCCTCACGTGCGTGGCGGCACCGATCGCCTGCTACTGGCTCGGTATCGGCACCCTGCCGCTCGTCATCACGTTCGGCTTCATGGCCACGTCGGGGAGCTTCATCGGCGCTCGCAGCGTCGAGGCCGGCCCGATGCCGAACGCGTCGATCACCACGCTCGGCATCGTCTGGATCGGTTTGCTCGGTTCGTTCGCGATCCTCATCCTCCGGCTGTCGACGCGCGATTTCAGCGCGCTCACCTCGTTCGAGATGGGTCGCGCCGAGCACCGCGGCACCGACACCTTGTTCCTCACGGCGCTCGGCATCGTCGCCAACGACGTCGGTGCACTGTTCATCGGCTCGGCGGCGGGCCGCACGCCGCTCCGACGCTGGATCAGCCCCAACAAGACGGTCGAAGGACTCGTCGGCGGCGCCTTCTTCACGATCATGGTGCTGATGTTCGTCGGCATCTCGAACAGCAGCGACACGTGGTCGTCCACGTGGGACCTGTTCATCCTCGCCGTCGTGATCGCGATCCTCGCCCCGATGGGTGATCTCGTCGAGAGCATGTTCAAGCGCAATCTCGACGTGAAGGACTTCGGCACGATCGTCAAGGGACACGGTGGTGTCCTCGACCGGTTCGACGGGTTCTTGTTCGTGCTCCCGGGCGTCTACTATCTGACGCTCGTGCTCGAACCGTGGACCGAGTTCGTCGCGTCCTGACCGAAGCGTCGCCGTCGTGAGCCCCGTCCGGGTCGCCGTTGCCGGAGCGTCCGGGTCGATCGGCACGCAGACCCTCGACGTCGTGCGGTCGGAGGGCCCCGATCGGTACGAGATCGTCGCGCTCGGCGTGGGCTCGTCGGCCGAGACGGTCATCGAGCAGGCGCTCGAGTTCCGTCCGTCGGTGGTCGCCGTCACCGACCCGGTCGCGCGGGCGACGGTCAGCGAGGCACTGTCCGCGACCTCGACCGAGGTCGTCGACGACCTCACCGCGCTCGTCGAACCCGCCGACGTCGTGATCAACGGCGTGGTCGGGTTCGCCGGTCTCCCCGTGACGCTCGAGACCCTGCGAGCCGGGCGCCGGCTCGGCTTGGCGAACAAGGAGAGCCTGATCGCCGCCGGTCCGGTCGTGCAGCCGTTGCGGTCGACCCCCGGCGCCGCACTCGTACCGGTCGACTCCGAGCACTGTGCGATCCACCAGTGCCTTCGCTCCTCGATCGGCTTCGACGACGGTCATCGTGAGGTCGCCCGGATCGTCCTGACCGCCAGCGGGGGCCCGTTCCGTGGCCGTCGCCTCGACGAACTCGCCGACGTCACCCGCGACCAAGCACTCGCGCACCCGACGTGGTCGATGGGACCAAAGATCACGATCGACTCCAGCACCCTGATGAACAAGGGGCTCGAGGTGATCGAGGCCCACGAGTTGTTCGGTGTCGAGTACGACCGGATCGACGTCGTCGTCCATCCCCAGTCGGTCGTGCACTCGATGGTCGAGTTCACCGACGGGTCGACGATCGCACAGCTCTCGATGCCCGACATGCGACTCCCGATCGGGTATGCCCTCGGCTATCCGCACCGGATCGGCACCCCCTTCGGCCGCATCGACTGGTCGTCGCTGTCGCGGCTCGACTTCGAGCCACCCGACACCACCACGTTCCGCTGTCTCGGCCTCGCCTACGACGCCGGGCGTGCCGGTGGGACGGCGCCGGCGTGGCTGAGTGCCGCCAACGAGGTCGCCGTCGACGCATTCCTTGAGAATCGCCTGAGATGGGCCGACATCGCCGCCGTCTGCGCGACGGTGCTCGACGCCCATGACGGCGCCGTACCGGATACCGTTGCCGAGGTGATCGACGCCGACGAGACGGCCCGACGGCGGGCTGCGGCGGCGATCGACGCCACGACACGATCATGACGACCGACCAGGAACTCCCACCGCCGCCGACGCTGCCGCCCCCCGACGCGCGCCAGCAGCGCCAACACGGCCGGTTCGCGAGCGAGGTGATGGCCGGCGGCTCGGTCGTCGAGAAGGACGACGACGAACTCGTCGGCGGTTGGCGAGGTGCCCTGGGCATCCTCGCCGTCGTGGCCCTCATCGGATCACTCGCCCTGTTCAGCATCTGGTGGTTCGTCTTCGTCGTCGGGCTCCTGATCGCGATCTTCCTGCACGAGGTCGGCCACTTCGTCACCGCCCGCTGGACCGGGATGAAGGCCACCCAGTTCTTCATCGGCTTCGGCCCGCGCCTGTGGAGCTTCCGGCGTGGCGAGACCGAATACGGCGTGCGCGCCATCCCTGCCGGGGCGTTCGTCCGCATCATCGGGATGAACTCGATGGACGAGGTCGACCCGATCGACGAGGACCGCACGTACCGGTCGAAGAGCTACCCCCGCCGGATGCTCGTGATCTCGGCCGGATCGATCATGCACATGATCATCGCGGTCGTGCTGCTGTTCGGCGTGTACGCCATCGACGGCGAGCTCGAACAGCGCGACGGTGCCGAGATCGCACAGGTCGTGGCCGGGACGCCGGCGAACGAAGCCGGGCTCCTCGTCGGCGACGTGGTCCTGTCGATCGAAGGCCAGACGGTGACCGATTCGGCCGAGCTCGGTCGAATCGTCCAGTCGTACGAGCCCGCCGACGTGCTGGCATTCGAGATCCTGCGCGACGGCGACTTGGTCGTCGTGCCCGTCGGTCTCGGCGCCAACACCGACGAAGACTCGCCGCTGTTCGGCAAGCCGTACATCGGCGTCGCGTCGGGCGGCTACTACGAGACGATCGAGCACAGCGTGCCGGCGGCTGCGGCGAACGCCGTGACCGACATCGTGCCCGTCACGTGGGAGATGGCGCAGGGCGCCGTCAAGGTGCTCAACCCGGTGAACATCTTCACCCACCTCGCGGGCACGAACGACGATCTCGAGACGCGACCGACGACGCTCGTCGGCGTGACCGCGATCAGCGACGACGTCGGGGAGAGCGAGGGGATCATCGGGATCATGTACCTCTTCGCCGTCCTGAACGTCTTCGTCGGCGTGTTCAACATGTTCCCGCTCCTACCGCTCGACGGTGGGCACGCGGCGATCGCCACCTACGAACGCATTCGCGAGGGCCGGAGCGGCAAGCGGTACTACGCCGACGTCGCCAAGCTCATGCCGTTCGCGATGGCCGTCATGCTGCTCCTGCTGAGCCTCTTCACCGCCGGCCTCTACCTCGACACCTTCAACCCGCTCTAGCCCTCGAGCGGGTCGGGTCTTCGGGTCAGGTGCCAGAGGTGACGGGCGAGGCGCCAGCCGAGCCCGTTACCGTTGGTCACCTGACTCCGGGATGCTGTGGGCCGCGCGGCGGCTCGAGCGCTTCGGTTCGCTCGCCCGTCCAGGGGCAGGTGATCGACGGGAACGCCTCGTTCC
>JAGQSS010000186.1 GCA_020439405.1 Ilumatobacter sp.
TCGGTGTCGCCGTCATCGCCGTCCTCGTCGTCGTCCTCGTCGGTGTCGTCACCGACGCGGAACTCCTCGAGTTGGACGACGAGCCGGTCGGACGATCGGTCGTACCCCAGGCCGATCGGGCCGAGCACGAACGCCTCGTGCACCGGCTCGACGAGTTCGAGCGCGCCGGCCACCGGCCGGTCGTCGGGCGGCGGCAGGTCGTTGAGGACGGTGCGCAGGTACTGGGCGATCGCGCTGACCTGTTGCTTCTCGCACTTGACCGCGACGCGCTGCTTGCCGTGCCGTGCCTGCAGGTAGAAGATGCGCGAACCGGGCTGTCCGACCGTGCCCGTCGTGAAGGCGTCGACGTCCTCGAACTCGTAGAACACGCTCATGACGGAGCGAGGTCCTTCAACGAGCCGCCCGTCGAGTTGACGGCGAGCACGATGGGACCGCCACCGGTGTACGCCACGGCGCTGATCGAGCAGGTCGAGATCACGATCCGCTGGAACAGGTCGATGTGGGTGCCGAGGGCGTGCGCCATCGCGGCCTTGATCGGGTCGGCGTGGCTGACGCAGACGATGGTGCCGCCGGGGTGATGCCGGACGAGCTCCTCGATCGCCGAGACGATCCGGACCTGCATCTCGGTGAAGCTCTCGCCACCGGGGAAGCGGAACTGGGACGGCGCCTGCTGGACCGTCTTCCACTCCGGCAGTTTGAAGAGATCGGCGAGCTTCGCTCCGGTCCACTCGCCGAAGTCGCATTCGAGCAATCCCTTACGCACGAGCGGTCGCAGCCCGAGTGCCTTGCCGATCGGCTTGGCCGTCTCGCGCGTCCGCTCGAGCGGCGAACAATAGAGCGCGTCGACCTTGGTCAGCTCGGCGAGTCGCTCCGCGGCCCGCTCGGCCTGGCGGATGCCGGCGTCGGCCAGGTGCAGGCCCGGCGCGCGGCCCGGCAGGGATTGGCCGGTCGTCGGCGTCTGTCCGTGGCGGACGAGGAGCACCGTCGTCGGTTTGGGCGGGGGAGTCTTTCGCGCCATCTCCCGTTCAACCTACTGTCGTTCGACGTGACACGCGCTGCCGACGATTGGCCGACCGAGACGACCGCTGCACCCCGGCCCGGACGCGACACGCTGCGACGCCTCGAGCGCGACGTGGTCGGCTGCCGGGCGTGCCCGCGACTCGTCGAGTGGCGCGAACAGGTCGCGGTCGAGAAGCGGGCCGCGTACCGCGACGAGGAGTACTGGGGACGGCCGATTCCCGGCTTCGGCGACGGCCGTGCACGCATCGTCGTGCTGGGGTTGGCGCCGGCTGCGCACGGCGCCAACCGGACCGGTCGCGTCTTCACCGGCGATCGGTCGGGCGACTGGCTGTTCCGGTCGATGCACCACGCCGGGCTGGCGAACCAGCCGACCTCGGTCTCGGCCGACGACGGACTCGCCCTCGACGATGCGTGGGTCACGGCGGCGGTGAAGTGTGCGCCGCCGGCGAACAAGCCGACGCCCGACGAACGCGACGCGTGCGCGCCGTTCCTCGAGCGCGAGTTCGCGCTGCTGCGTCGGGCGCGGGTGGTCGTCTGTCTGGGTGGGTTCGGGTACGACGCCGCGTGCCGCCACTTCGGGGTCCGGCCGCGGCCGAAGTTCGGACACGGCGTGGAGGTGCCGATCGACGGCGGCCCGACGCTGCTCTGCTCGTTCCACCCGAGCCAGCAGAACACCTTCACCAAACGACTGACCGAACCGATGCTCGACGCGATCTTCGCCCGCGCCGTCGCCCTCGCCGGCTGAGGGGTCGGATACGTTTCGTCGGTCCCGACGAAACGTATCCGACCCCTTTCGTCGATAGCCTTGCGCAACTGTGAATCGCCGTCGTTCGCTGATCGCCGCCGCCGTCCTCTCGCTCGGCTTCCTGACCGCCTGTGGCACCGCGCCGCCGCCGGCCGACGAACTCGCCCACGAGATGATCGACGCCGCGAACGGTCCCGACGGGCAACCGTTGAGCGAAGCCGAGCGCGACTGCATGCACGCCAAGGTCGACGACTTCGAGCTGACGCCCGAAGAAGAGCAGGGCTTCAGCAGCATCGACGACGTGTTCGAGAAGGCGTCGGAAGGTCAGGACCAGGCGATCGAGATCGTCACTCGCTTCCAGACCGACCTCGCCACCTGCCGCGGCGCCGGCTGACCAGAAGGGGTCAGGCACCTTCTGGCCGAAAGCTCGGAGATCGCAGGACCTGCACGCCAGAAGGTGCCTGACCCCTTCTGGGCTCTAGTCGGGCTTCGGGGCTGCGGCGGCCTTCTTCTTCTTGGGTGGGGGGACGCCGATGGCCGGGGCCGGGTCGGCGTCGTTCGGCCAGCGGCGACGGCTGACGATCGACAGGAGGCGCAGCAGGCGCATCGCCGTCTCGTCCTCCTGGGCGGGCTTGGCCTCGATCGAGCCGTCGGCGATCATCCGGTCGATCACTTCCTCACCGAGTTCGGTGCGCACGATCGTGAGCGTCCAGTCGTTGTCCTCGCCGATGCCGCCGGTCGAGATGTCGGCGTGTTCGGCGGCGAAGTCGGGGCAGTGCATGCAGCCCTTGCGGGTCCAGGCGTGGCACTCCTTGAGGTCGATCTCGTGGTACGAGCCGTCGTCCATCCAGATCTGGAACACGCCCTTGATGTTCATCTTCTTCATGTTCTGCTTCTTGAGGCCGTACTTGGCCTCGAACAGCTCGGTGAAGATCGCGTCGTCGAACGTCTTCGAGCACAGCAACCCGATGTTGAACAGGAACGGCTTGGACACCTTGCCGGCCTTGCGGTCCCACATCGTCGGCGGCGACGACGTCTGGCAGCCCATCCCCACGAGGGCGAGTCGTTCGAAGCCACGCTCGCGGGCCTCGGGCAACGCCAGCGGGTTGGCGCAGTAGGTGTAGCGGCTCCCGGCCGTGGCGAGGATCTCCTCGCGGTTCGTGACGACCTGCGGCTTGGCCTTCCAGCGGTCGTCGTCCTCGACACCCGACACCAACGCGGCGTCGATGTAGTCGTGCTCCTTGAGCCAGATCAGCATCGACGACACGAACCCGCCGTCCTGGCCGATCTCGTGGACCGTCGTGTCGGACGCACGGGTGAGGAGCAGCTTGCGCCACATGCCGGCCATCTCGTCGGGCTCGCGGACCTTGCCGAACAGGTGCATGTCGGCGGCGGGCTCCCACGCCCGGAACCGAGGACACGCACGGGTGCACGTGGTGCAACCGCCCTCTTCGCCGAACCCGTGGACGCAGTTGTCGGGGCCGAGCGATTCCTCGAGGTGGAACGGGAGGTACTTGCCTTCCTCGTGCTCGTAGCCGATGACGTCGTGGGGGCACGTCACGACACATGCCGAGCAGCCGGTGCACAGTCCGGTGTCGACGACTTCGGCCTTGAGTTCTCGCCACTGGGCGGTCCAGCGCTCACTCTTGGCGGGGGGTGTCGCGGTGTCGGTCATCGTCCCAACTTAGGCGACGGTCGACGTCGGGCCTGAGACGAACCGACGGTCCTGCGGGGTGGGGCCGAGAACCCAGCGAACGGCCCCACCCCGCGACCCGATCGGCTCAGCCGGCCGGGGGAACCAGCACCGCGTCGATGACGTGGATGACGCCGTTGCTGGCCTCGACGTCGGCGGTGACGACGGTGGCGTCGTTGACCATCACGGTGTCGCCGTCGACGGTGATGTCGACGGTCGCGCCGTTGACGGTCGCGACCGACTGGCCGTCGAGGGCGACCACGTCGGCGGCGAGCACCTCGCCGGGCACGACGTGGTAGGTGAGGATGCTCGTCAGGGTGTCGGTGTCGGCGAGCAGCTCGTCGGCGGTCAGCCCGAGGGCCTCGAGCGCGTCGGCGAACGCCGCATCGGTCGGTGCGAAGACGGTCAGTTCGTCCTCGCCGGACAGCGTCTCGACCAGACCCGCGGCCTGCACGGCGGCGACCAGGGTGGTGAAGTCGCCGGCCGCGACGGCCACGTCGACGATCGTGCCGGGCTCGTCGGCCATCTCGTCGTCGGCCATCTCGTCGTCGGCCATTTCATCGTCGGCGGCGACGGTGGTGTCGGCGCTGTCGGCGTCGTCGTTGCCGTCATCGCCGCACGCAGCGAGCGTGAATGCCAGCGTGCCGACGACGGCGATCGAGCCGAACGAGCGGGTGAGTGAGCGGGTGCGCATGATGTCCTCCGGGTAGGGGGTAGGCGGATATGCCTCCCTCTACGGAGCGCCACGCGCGTGTGGATGCAACGAAACCAGTCGTCGGCGAATTCCGTCGCAGATGGCTAGACGGCGTCGGTGCCTTCTTCGCCGGTGCGGATGCGGACGATGCGACCCACGTCGGTGACCCACACCTTGCCGTCGCCGATCTTCCCGGTGGCCGCCGCCGTCACGACCGTGTCGACCACCTGGTCGGCGTCGGCGTCGTCGACGACGACTTCGATGCGGACCTTCGGCACGAAGTCGATCTTGTACTCGGCGCCGCGGTACGTCTCGGTGTGACCGCCCTGACGGCCGAAGCCGCGAACCTCGGTGACGGTGATGCCGGCGATGCCGGCCTGCTTGAGCGCGTCCTTCACGTCGTCGAGCTTGAACGGCTTGATGACGGCGGTGATCAGCTTCATGGCGTCTCCTCGGTCGTGACCTCGTTGTCCCTCTCATCATGGCGCGCCCGTGGTGACGATGCGAACACCCGACCGGCCGTGTCGCGCAGGTCGAACGTCCCGGACCACGGAGCGTGAGCGAACGGCTCGGTCGCCCGGTAGCGTGTCAGGGCTTCGAGCGGCATGTCCGCTCGTCGGGTTCGCAGACGATGTGGTTGCTCGTCGAGGTGAGCCACCAACCCTCCAGACCACATCGACGCCGGCACCGTGCCGGCGCGGAAAGCGACATCATGACTCTCTCGTTCGCCGATCTCGGCGTGCCCACGTTCATCTCCGACGCGCTCGCGCAGCGCGGCATCGTCCACCCGTTCGAGATCCAGGCGGCCACGGTCGCCGACGGGCTCGCCGGCCGTGACGTGTGCGGGCGTGCCCCGACGGGCTCCGGCAAGACGATCGCGTTCGGCGTGCCGCTCGTCGCCACCACCGAGCGTGCCCAGCCGGGCCGGCCGCACGCGCTCGTGCTGGCCCCCACCCGCGAACTCGCCGACCAGATCACCGCCGAACTGCGGTCGTTCTCGGGCCGGCTGCGCGTCGACGCCGTCTACGGCGGCGTCGGCTACGGCAAGCAGGTCTCCGCCCTGCGGCGCGGCGTCGACATCCTCGTCGCGTGCCCCGGCCGACTCGAAGACCTCATCCAGCGCGGTGACGTGTCGCTCGACGCGGTCGACAACGTCGTGCTCGACGAGGCCGACCGGATGGCCGACATGGGCTTCCTCCCGGTCGTCCGCCGACTCCTCGACCAGACGTCGGCCGACCGCCGCACCATGCTGTTCTCCGCGACGCTCGACGGTGACGTCGCCAAACTGACGCGCGACTACCAGCGTGACCCCGTTCGTCACGAGGTCGGCGACGAGACGCCCGACGTCACGTCGGCCGAGCACCGGTTCGTGATGGTCGAGCGGCTCGAGCGCAACGCGATCGTCGCCGAGACCGTGAACGAGGCGTGGCCGTCGATCGTGTTCACCCGGACGCGCCACGGCGCCGACCGCTTGGCACGACAGCTGACGAAGCTCGGGTTCGCCGCCAGCCCGATCCACGGCGGGCTCAGCCAGAACGCCCGCAACCGGGCGCTCGACGCCTTCAGCGACGGCAAGGTCCACGCGCTCGTGGCGACCGACGTCGCCGCTCGTGGCATCCACGTCGACGGCGTCGCGTCGGTCGTGCACTACGACCCGCCGGAAGACCACAAGACGTACATCCACCGATCGGGCCGCACCGCCCGTGCCGGCGCCGGCGGTCTGGTCGTCTCCCTGGTCCAGCCCGACCAGCGGTCGGACTACCGCAAGATCCAGCGCCAGGTCGGTCTCGACGAGCAGGTCGAAGACCGTCGCTCCGCCGACGAACCCGAGGTCGTGTCGGCATCGGTGCCGACGCTCGCCGGTGTCGACAAGCCCAAGCCCAAGCCGCGCTCGAACCACGGCAAGAACGGCCAGGGCGGCAAGAACGCGAAGAACGGCAACCGCCGTCGGTCGAACGGTCATCGTGGCCAGGGCAACCGTGACGAGCGCGAACCGCGCCACGACGGAAGCCGTCCGTCGGGTGAGTCGCGCAGCGCGACGGGTGCCGGGGGTCGCAGCGAGCGCTCCGACGGTCAGCGTCCGCACGGCAAGCAGGGCGGCGGCGCCACGTCGAACCGCAACCGCAACCGCAACAGCAGCCGGAACCGGAACAACAACCGCAACACCGGCTCGCAGCGCTCACGCTGACGGGGGCGAAAAAAGGGACATCCCGGGCCACATCGCTGTGACCCGGGAGTGCCCCTACCCCGCAACAGCGAGGCTGACGCCGCGAGGCGTTGAGCAGCGAAGCGGCTAGACCGCGTCGCCACCTTCCTCGCCGGTGCGGATGCGCACGAGGCGGCTGACGTCGGTCACCCAGACCTTGCCGTCACCGATCTTGCCGGTGGCGGCTGCCTGGATGATGGTGTCGACGACGCCGTCTGCGGCGGCGTCGTCGACGACGACCTCGATCGCCATCTTCGGCACGAAGTCGATCTTGTACTCCGCGCCGCGGTACGTCTCGGTGTGGCCGCCCTGGCGGCCGAAACCGCGGACTTCGGTGACGGTCATGCCGGCGATGCCGGCCGCCTTGAGGGCGTCCTTCACGTCATCGAGCTTGAACGGCTTGATCACTGCAGTGATGAGTTTCATCGTGTGTTCTCTTTCTTGATCAGTGGTTCGTACCGTGCGTCAGCTGGTGTGGACCATGTCGTCGGCGTAGCCCTGGAGGCCGTGCTCGAGGACGTCGAGGCCCTCGATCTCCTCTTCGGCGGTCACACGGATACCGATCGTCGCCTTGATGATCGAGAAGACGATGAACGTGGTGATGCCGACCCAGGCGGCGATGATGAGGATCATGACGATCTGCATGAGCAGCTGATCGACACCGCCGCCGTAGAACAGGCCGGCATCCTCACGACCGAGGAACGCATCGTCGTACTTGGCGAACAGGCCGACCGAGAGGACGCCCCACATGCCGCACACGCCGTGCACCGAGATGGCG
>JAGQSS010000187.1 GCA_020439405.1 Ilumatobacter sp.
CTGAAGCAGCTCGGTCCGGGTGAGGTCGGTTATCTCATCGCCGGGATCAAGGACGTCGGCGACGCACGCTCCGGCGAAACGGTCACGACCGCCTCCAAGGGCTCCGACACCCCGCTGCCGGGCTATCAGGACCCGAAGCCGATGGTGTTCTCCGGCCTGTTCCCGATCGACGGCGATGATTTCGAAGACCTCCGTGACGCCCTCGCCAAGCTCAAGCTCAACGACGCGTCGATCAGCTACACGCCCGAGTCGTCGGGGGCCCTCGGGTTCGGGTTCCGCTGCGGCTTCCTCGGCCTGCTCCACATGGAGATCGTCAAGGAACGTCTCGAGCGCGAGTTCGACCTCGCCCTCATCGCGACCGCTCCGTCGGTCGAGTACCGGGTCACGTCCACCGACGGCGAGACGACGGTGGTCTCCAACCCGGCCGAACTGCCGGTCGTCCAGAAGATCGACACGATCGAAGAGCCGATCTTCAAGGTGTCGATCATCACGCCGAAGGAGTACACCGGCGCGCTGATGGACCTGTGCCAGACCCGGCGCGGCGAGATGAAGCGGATGGAGTACCTCTCGCCCGAACGCGTCGAGCTCGACTACGAGATCCCGCTCGCGGAGGTCGTCGTCGACTTCTTCGACCAGCTCAAGTCGCGCAGCCAGGGGTATGCGTCGCTCGACTACGAACTGACCGGCTACCAGCCGGCCCACCTGGTCAAGGTCGACATCTTGCTCAATGGCCAGCCCGCCGACGCGTTCTCGACGATCGTCCACCGCGACAAGGCCGAGTCGTACGGCCGACGCATGTGCGAGAAGCTCAAGGAGCTCATCCCGCGTCAGATGTTCGACGTGCCGATCCAGGCCGCGATCGGCGGCAAGGTGATCTCGCGCGAAACCGTCAAGGCCAAGCGCAAGGACGTCACCGCCAAGTGCTACGGCGGCGACATCTCCCGCAAGCGCAAGCTGCTCGAGAAGCAGAAAGAGGGCAAGAAGAAGATGAAGGCGATCGGGCGCGTCGAAGTGCCCGGCGACGTCTTCATCTCGGCCCTCAAGCTCGACGATTGAGCCCGGCCCGCTGCAGGCGTCCTGTCAGCGCGCCGCAAGCGGCCGTCAAGGGGCCGATCGCACGATGACGACATGAAACGTCAACGCATGATCCCCCTGTCCTTCATCGTCCTCGCCGCCTTCGCGCTCGGAGCCTGCGGTGACGACGCCGAGGGTTCGGCCGACGAGCCCGCCCCGGTCGAGACGACCGCCGACGAGCCCGCCGACGCACCCGCCGAGGAGCCCGCTTCCGAACCGCTGATGGTGACGATGCAGGACTTCCACTACGGCGACCTGCCCGAGAGCGTGCCCGTCGGGACCGAACTGGCCGTCACCAACGCCAGCCAGGGCGAGCTCCACGAGTTCGTCGCCTTCCGTCTGCCCGACGGTGACGAGCGTTCGGCCGACGAGATCATGGAGGGCGACCTCGACTCGCTCCTCGGTGGCTCGATGCCGACCATGGTGCTGCTCGCGCCGCCGAGTTCGTCCGACCAGATCGTCGCCGTCGGCGAACCCGTCTTCACCGAGGCCGGCCGCTATCTCGTCCTCTGTGCGATCCCGACCGGTGCCGACGCCGAGGCGTACCTGAACGCCGCCGCCGGCAGCGACGGTCCGCCCGAGGTCGACGGTGGCCCGCCGCACTTCATGAACGGCATGTACACCGTGATCGAGGTGGTCGCCTGACATCCCACCCGTCCCCAGCCGTGTTGCGAGTGTGCCACCCGTTGGTGTGATGCACTCGCAACACGGGTGACCGACGAGTACAGTCGGCCGGAATGAAAGCACCGGCCTGATGGGCGCACCCCCCAGGAGCACCACACTCCGACCACCGACGGGACTCGACTGGCTGCCCCAGGGCCAGGACATGGCGACACTGATCGCCGACCACGACTGGGCATCGAGCGCGATCGGGCACCCGAGCACCTGGTCGAACGCACTGCGCACCGCCGTGAGTACCTGCCTGTCGTCGAACTTCCCCCTGCTCGTCCTGTGGGGCCCGGACCTCGTCAACATCTACAACGACGGGTATCGCGAGATGATCGGGACCGAGAAGCACCCGCGGGCGCTCGGCACCCCGGTGGCCGACATCTGGCCCGAGATCTGGGACACGATCGGCCCGATGTTCGCATCGGTCGTCGAGACCGGCGTCGCCACGTGGAGTGAACACCAACCGCTCCTGATCGACCGTCACGGCTTCACCGAGGAGTGCACGTTCACCTTCTCGTACAGCCCGCTCTTCGACGACGACGGTTCGATCAACGGCGTGCTCGACATCTCGGTCGAGACGACGAAGGAGATCGTGCAGGCGCGACGCCTCGCGGCGATCGCCGATCTGAGCTCGTCGTTGTCGCTGCAGGAGCACGCCACCGACGCCTGCGTCGCGGCGATCGGTGCACTCAGCCGTCACTCGCGCGACATCGTCGCCGCCGACATCATGCTCAACGTCGACGGTTCGCTCGTCCCGGTCGCATCCAACCGGCGTTCGCTGCAGAGCGCCGGACGCCTCGCACGTGTGGCGACGGAGGTCCTCGACGGTGGTGCGCGCACCATCGGCCAGGAGCGGACCGACTTCCCGGCCGAGCATCGGCTGACACCACTCATCGACGGACGCGGTGAGGTGATCGGCGTCTTCGTGGCGACGCTCAATCCGCTCCGTCCCTTCGACGACTCGTACGCGCAGTTCGTCGACGTCGTCGCCCGAACGATCGGCAACGTGGTCGAACGCGCCCAGCGCCGGAGCGAGGTCGTCGGCGAGTTGCAGTACGTCAACGAGACGCTGCAGCGGGCCATGCTGCCGGCCGTTCGCGACACCCCGACCATCGCCGCCCGCTACCTGCCGGCCGCGAACAATCTGTCGGTCGGCGGCGACTGGTACGACATCGTCGACCTGCCCGACGACCGCCGTGCACTCGTCGTGGGCGACTGCGTCGGGCATGGTCTCTACGCCGCGACGGCGATGGGTCAGCTGCGCAGCGCCGCTCGGGCGCTCCTCCTCGAGGGGTGCGACCCCGCCCACATGATCTCGTCGCTCGACACGTTCGCGGGCTCGATCGAGGGTGGCGCCTGCGCCTCGGTCGTGTGCATCGTCGTCGACCGCGTGCACGAACGGCTCGAGTACTGCCGGGCGGGTCATCCACCGCCGCTGGTCGTGAGTCCGACCCAGACGAGGTGGCTCGATGCCTCCGGCGGCCCCGTGCTCGGCCTCGACCCGAACGCGGAGCGCACGACGACGTCGGTGCCCTTCGTCGACGACGACGTGCTGATCATGTACACCGACGGCCTGGTCGAGCGACGCGGCCGATCGATCAACGAGCAGTTCGACGAACTCGCCCGTCACGCCGAAGCCGTGTGTCGGAGCAACGTCACCCACGTGGCCAACTCGATCCTGGTGATGATGGGCACCGATTCGGTCGACGACGACGTCGTGGTCGTGGTCAAGCGGCTCGAACCGGTCGACTGACCGTCGCCGCCGCGCCCGACACGGCCACCGACCACCACCCGTCGTACGATCGAGTTCGGGAACGAGAGGGGGCCCCATGGGGCAGCACGATCTGGTCATCCGCAACGCCGACATCGTCGACGGTTCGGGCGGCGAACGCTTCGCCGGCGACATCGCGGTCGACGACGGTCGGATCACCGCCGTCGGTACCGTCGACGGAACGGGTCGTCGCGAGGTCGACGCCGATGGCCGGATGGTCGCACCCGGATTCGTCGACATCCACACCCACTACGACGGCCAGGCGACCTGGGACACCCAGCTCGCGCCGTCGTCGTGGCACGGAGTCACCACCGTCGTGATGGGCAACTGCGGCGTGGGCTTCGCCCCCGTGTACGAGCACCACCGCGAGCGCCTCATCCAGTTGATGGAGGGTGTCGAGGACATCCCCGGCACGGCGCTCCACGAGGGGCTCAGCTGGTCGTGGAGCAGCTTCCCCGAGTACCTCGACGAGCTCGACCGACGACCGCGCGACATCGACCTCGGCGCACAGGTGCCCCACGGCGCGCTCCGTCTGCACGTGATGGGCGAGCGTGGTGCGACCCAACAACCGGCCACCCCCGACGACATCGCCGAGATGGCGCGGCTTGCGGCGGAGGCGATCTCGGCCGGTGCGCTCGGGTTCACCACGACCCGGACCGTCAACCACCGCACCAGCCTCGGCGAGCCGACGCCGACCCTGCAGGCCGAGGCCGACGAGCTCATCGGCATCGCCACGGCGATCGGCGAACTCGGCACCGGCGTCCTCCAAGCGGTCAGCGACTTCACCGATCTCGACGGCGAGATCGACCTGTTCCGGCGGATGGCCGCCGAGTCGGGGCGTCCCATCTCGGTGTCGATCGCGCAGGGGCCGCGCCTGCCCGACGACTGGCGGCACGAACTCGACACGTTCGCCGAGGCGACCGCCGCCGGGGTCACGATGCGGGGCCAGGTCGGGGCACGAGCGGTCGGTCTGATGCTCGGTCTCGAGGCGACCCTGCACCCGTTCATGTACAGCCCTGCGTACCGCGACATCGCCCATGCGCCCCTCGCCGAGCGCGTGGCACTGATGCGCGACCCCGACCTCCGACGGCGGATCATCGAGGGGGCCCGGGTCGAGGACACGAAGCTCGGCAGCCTCGCCATCCAGCGCTACAAGTTCATCTTCCGGCTCGGCGACCCGCCCGACTACGAGCCCGACCCGGCCACGTCGGTCGCCGCGACCGCCGAACGCGAGGGGCGCGAGCCCGCCGACGTCGTCTACGACTGGCTCCTCGAATCCGACGGACGGGCGCTCTTGTACCAGCCGGCGCTCAACTGGGCGGGCGGCAACCTCGACGTCGTCGGCGAGATGCTGGCGCACCCGGCATCCGTTCCTGGCCTGTCCGACGGTGGCGCCCACGTCGGCACCATCTGCGACGTCAGCTTCCCCACGACGCTCCTGCAGTGGTGGGGACGCGACCGGCCGCGTGGCCGACTCCCCGTCGAGACGCTGATCGCCAAGCAGTGCCGCATGACGGCGGAGACGGTCGGCCTGAGCGACCGCGGCGTCCTCGCTCCCGGCAAGCGCGCCGACATCAACATCATCGACTTCGACGGGCTCCGGCTGCACGCACCCGAGATCGTGCGCGACCTTCCCGCGGGTGGTGTCCGGCTGCTCCAACGCGCCGACGGGTACGACCACACCTTCGTCGCCGGCGTCGAGATCATGGCGAACGGCGAGTCGACCGGTGCGACGCCCGGTCGGCTCGTCCGCGGCGCCCGCTGACCTGCTGACCGGTCCTGCCGTCCGACGTCGGATCGGTTCGCTTCCGACGGCAGGATGAGGCGATGTCGTCGACGTTTCGTGCCGTTCGTGGCAACCGGAACGCGCAGCTGTTCTTCACCGGGCTGGCCGTCTCGAACATCGGCACGTGGGTGCAGTTCACGGCGATCGCGATCGTCGTCGACCGACTCACTGGCAAGGCGACGGCGATCGGCGTCCTCACGGCGCTGCAGTTCGCGCCGATGCTGTTCTTCGGGGCGTGGGGCGGCGCGGTGTCCGATCGTGTCGACCGGCGCAAGATGGCGATCGTCACCCAGTCGCTCCTCGCGGTGCAGGCGGCAGCGATCGCCGTCCTCGACATCGCCGGCGGGCTCACGATCGGCGCGATCTACGTCCTCACGCTCGCGCTCGGGCTGATCAACGCGCTCGACAACCCGGCCCGCCGCGGCTTCGTCACCGAGCTGGTGCCGGAGCACCAGATCGCATCGGCCGTCTCGCTCAACACGGCGGTGATGACCGGTTCCCGGATCTTCGGTCCGGCACTCGCCGCCATCCTCATCGACCAGGTCGGGCTCGACACCCAGTGGCTGTTCACGGCGAACGCGGTGTCGTTCGCGGCGATCATCGCCTCGCTCGCGATGCTCGACACGACCGCGCTCCATCCACCGCCACGGGTCGGACGGGGCGGGACGCCGGTGCGCGACGGGCTCCGCTACGTCCGACGGACCCCGATCCTGTGGGCGACGTTCATCGTGTTCACGATCGTCAGCACCTTCGGGTTCAACTACAACGTCGTCATGCCACGGATGGCCAACGAGATCTGGGGCAACGAGGCGTGGTTCGGCTGGGTGTTGACGTCGATCAGTGTCGGCAGCCTGCTCGGCTCGCTGGCCACGGCGGCACGCGAGCGGGTGTCGCTGCGATGGATGGCGGCGATGGGCGCCGTGCTCGGGATCGCCCAGATCGGACTGGCATGGGCGCCGTCCGGGGTCGTCGCGATCCTCGTCGCGCCGATCATGGGGTTGGGCGGCGCCGGATTCGTCGCGGCGATGAACTCGATCACCCAGCAGGAGTGCCCGCCCGACATGCGCGGCCGCATCCTCGCACTCACCGCCGTGGCGTTCCTCGGCTCGTACCCGATCGGCGGCCCGTTGACCGGCGTCGTCGCCGACACCGTCGGCCTGCCCTGGTCGATCACCTTCGGTGCCGTCATCAGCCTCGTCGCCGTTGTCGGGCTGGTCTGGTGGGCGCTCGGCCGTCACCCGGCCGATTCCCGCTACGTGGTCCTCCGCACCCTCCTCGGCGCCTCGACCGCCGTCGCCCCCAGCACCACCGAACGCCCGTAAGGGGGTCGGATACGTTTCGTCGGTCCCGAACCAGATGGGGTCAGGCACCTTCTGGCCGACAAAGCCAGGGTCGCCGCCAGGTGCAACGCCAGAAGGTGCCTGACCCCATCTGGTCAGGTGGTTGCGACTTGGCGGGTGCGGCCGCGGAAGAGGGCGACGGTGGTGTCGTCGGCGGTGATGGTGACGTCCCACAGTGCGGAGCGTTTGCCCGACCAGCGGCGGGTCGCGGTCGCGGTGAGCACCTGGCCGGCGCGGGCGGGGGCGACCCAGTCGATCTCGGCGGTCGTGGCGACGGCGGGCATGGGACCGGAGTTGCTGGTGAACGCCATCGCCGAATCGGCCAGGAGGAACACCATGCCGCCGTGGACGATCCCGAGCCCGTTGCACATCCCGGGCTGGATCGTCATCCGGACGGTCGAACCCTCCGGCCCGGCGTCGAGCAGCTC
>JAGQSS010000188.1 GCA_020439405.1 Ilumatobacter sp.
CGTATTTGCGGCCGTTGCCGTCGACGACGGCGAACGTCAGGTTCGATCGGCCGCCGGTGATCAGCGTGAACTCGAACGGGGGCTGGGCGCCGTCGATGTGATCGGCGAGCCAGGCGGAGACGCGGTCGTGGTTGATGCCCTGCACGGCGGCGACGGTAGCGAACCGGACGCCGCAGGGTGAGATCGGGCCGGAGCCGAGCGCTGCGCCGGCGGGTCAGCCGGGGCGGCCGACGGCGGTGACCTTGTTCCAGCTGACGCTCGCCACCTTGACGACCGTGCCGGAGTTCGGGGCGTGGACGAGCTGTCCGCCACCCAGGTAGATGCCGACGTGACTGATCGGCGAGTAGTAGAAGATCAGGTCGCCCGGCTGCGCCGCAGCAGGCGAGACGCGGGGCGTGGCCGCCGCCTGGGCACGCGAGTTGCGGGGCAGGTAGACGCCGGCCTGGCCCCACGCGTAGTGGGTCAGACCGGAGCAGTCGAACGAGACGCCGGGCGAACTCGTGGCGTACCGGTAGGGCACGCCGAGCTGGCCGTACGCCGCCTGGACGGCGATGCCGGCGAGGCCGGACACCGCCGGTGCGCTGCTGCCGCCGCCGGACGAGCCGCCGGAGCTGCCGCCGCTCGACGAGCCGCCCGAGTTCGAGTTGCCGGATCCGCCCGTGTTGCCCGAGTCGGTGGTGCCGCCACCCGTGTTGCCCGAGTTCGTGGTGCCGCCACCGCCACCGCCGCCACCGGAGTTGGTGGACTGCTGCTGCTGGGCGGCGAGTTCGGCCTGGAGGGCGGCGTACGCCGCTGCGCTGCGTCGCTCTTCTTCCTTGCGGATCTCTTCGCCCAGACGCGCTTCGGCGTCGGCTCGGGCCTCGACGTACTGCGCCGTCAGGTCCTCGGTCTGCTGCTGCTTCTCCGCGATGGTCTTGGTGAGCGCTTCGACCTGCGCTCGCTTCGCCTCGAGGTCGGCTTTCTCCTGGTCGAGATCGGCGATCAGCTCGTCGAGGTCGTCGGTCGTGGTCGTGCCGACGGCCAGCGCAACCCGGCTGTACTGGTCGCGCTGCAGCCCCTCGCCGTACTGGGTCGGGCTGGAGAACAGCGGGCCGAGCACGTCGGCACCGGCGCCGGTGAAAGAACGGATCGCGACCTCGGAGAGATCACCGCGCAGCGAGTTGAGTTCGGCCTGCTTGGCGGCGACGCGCTGCTCGGCCTCGGTCACCTCGACATCGAGCTGGCCCTTCTGGTCGACCGCCTCGGCGTAGTCCTCGGCGAGGACGTCGGCCTGGGTGTGCAGTCGCTCCAACTCGTCGACGATGCGCTGCACTTCACGCTCGGCGTCTCCGACCGAGGCACCGGCGACCTCGGGGAAGACGGCAGGTGCCGCCAGGACGATGGCGGCGGCGACGACGGCGGAACGGGTGAACGAACGGCGGAGCTTCATACGGGACAGCGGGAGAGTGTAACGAGTATTACGAACGCGTTGCGAATACGGCGAGTGTATTGCGGAACGCTGTGATCCGGACGTCACCACGCCCGGACGAGGGGGCGACGTGTGTCACGACGGGATGCGCGGCGGTCACTCCCACTCGATGGTGCCGGGCGGCTTCGAGGTGATGTCGTACACGACACGGTTGACGCCGCTCACCTCGTTGATGATCCGCTGCGACATCGTCTCGAGCACCTCGTAGGGAACGCGGGCCCAATCGGCGGTCATCGCGTCGTCGCTCGTGACGGCGCGGATGACGATCGGGTGCCCGTAGGTGCGTTCGTCCCCCATCACCCCGACCGATCGGACGTCGGCGAGGAGTGCGGCGTACGACTGCCAGATCTGACGCTCGAGTCCGGCACGGGCGAGCTCCTCGCGGACGATCGCGTCGGCCTCCTGGAGCAGTGCGACCCGCTCGGGCGTCACCTCACCGATGATGCGCACGCCGAGACCGGGGCCGGGGAACGGCTGCCGCCACACCATCTCGTCGGGCAGACCGAGCTCGGTCCCCAGGGCGCGGACTTCGTCCTTGAACAGGTCGCGCAACGGCTCGATCAATTCGAGTTCCATGTCGTCGGGGAGGCCGCCGACGTTGTGATGACTCTTGATGACCGATGCCGTGCCGTCGGTGCCACCACTCTCGATCAGGTCGGGGTAGAGCGTGCCCTGGACGAGGAACTCGGCGTCGGAGACCCCGCCGGTGTGACGCTCGAACACCCGGATGAACTGCTCCCCGATCACCTTGCGCTTCGCCTCGGGCTCGGTGACGCCGGCGAGTGCCGTGAAGAACCGCTCCCCCTCGTCGGCGTGGATCAGTTCGATGCCGAGGTTGCGCCGGAACGTCTCGACGACCTGGTCGCTCTCGCCCTTGCGCATCAGGCCCGTGTCGACGTAGATGCAGGTCAGCTGGGAGCCGATCGCCTTGTGGACGAGCGCCGCCGCCACCGACGAGTCGACGCCGCCCGACAGTCCGCAGATGACCCGGGCATCACCGACGCGCCGCCGGATCAGCGCCACCTGCTCGTCGATCACCGAGGCCATGCTCCAGCTCGTCGCACACCCGGCGAGGTCGTGCAGGAACCGTTCGAGGACGCGCATGCCGTGGGGCGAGTGGACGACCTCCGGGTGGTATTGCACTCCCCAGATGCGTCGGGTGTCGTTCTCGAGGATCGCGACGGGAGCGTCCTTCGTGCTGGCCGTCGGTGTGAAACCGGGTGGCGCCACGGTGATCGCATCGAAGTGGCTCATCCAGACGTCGTACTCGTCGGGGACGTCGTCGGGTACGAGCGACGAGTCGGCGGTGCGGGTGACCTTGGCCCGCCCGTACTCGCCGGCCAGACCGCGCCCGACGGTGCCGCCGAGCTGCATCGCGATCAGCTGGGCGCCGTAGCAGATGCCGAGGATCGGGATGCCCAGTTCGTAGATCGCCGGGTCGAGGCGCGGCGTGCCGTCGATGTTCACGCTCGCCGGACCGCCGGACAGGATGATCGCCGACGGCGCCTTGGCGGCGACCTCGTCGGCGGTGATCCGGTGCGGGACGATCTCGGAGTAGACGCTCAGCTCGCGCACGCGGCGCGCGATCAGCTGGGCGTACTGGGCGCCGAAATCGACCACCAGGGCGGTGTCGTGCGTGGCGGCGGGGGTTGCGGTCGCAGCGTCGGTGTCCAAGACATCGATGGTAGACAGTCCTCGTGCTGGCGCGCGCGTTCTCGATCCTGCTGGTGTGGCTCACCGTGGCCGCCGCAGGTGCCACCGTCGCCGCGCAGGGCGAGCAAGCCCCGCCGGGCACCCCGCCGCCGAGCACGTTCAACGTGTTCTATCCGGAGGAGCGTCCCCTCAGCGATTGCCTGTCGTCGCTCCCGAAGCCGAACTGCGGCAGCGATGCCCGCGGCGGGTGGGCGCAGTACGCGATCGCGATCGCGCTGGTCGCCGGACTCTCGTTCATCGGGTGGCGCGTCGTCAGGTCGGCACGACGGACGGGCGATCGCCGAACGCCAGCCACCACCAGCGTTCCAGACGCTGACGGTGACGGCCCCGCACCATGACGAGGTGATTGCCGAGCGGGTCCTCGACCAGATCGTCGATCCGCTCGACCCCACGGAGCACCACCTGCGTGCGACACAGGTCGCGCTTGCACTCGCCGTGATCGATCTCGGCCTCGGCGAACCAGGCCCGCTCGAGCGCGTCACCCCCGAGCCGGATCAAGGTGACGGGTCCGGGTGGGAACGTGCCCCGGAGCCCGATACCGAGACCCGACTCGAAGTGGGTGTGGACCTCGAGGTTCTCGACCATCGAGGGTGCGACGGTGCAGTGCGCCAGCAGCAGCTCGTCCCGATCGATGTCGATCCGAGCCGGGTTGGCGATCCACGACGGCATGCCGAGCAGTTCTCGGACGAGCATCATCGCGACCGTCGAGGCGATGTCGCCCTCGCACCCGGCCACGATGCCGTCGTCGTTGAGTTGGGCGAGCGCGACGCATCCGGACGTCTGCAGCTCGGTGACGAAGTCGAAGCAGCGCACGGCGACCGCGTCGAGGCGATGGGCGTCGATCACGCGGGTGAGCGTCGGGTGCATCGCCGCCGCCGACAGCATCGCCGTCGACGGCTCGTGCCCGCCCGAGAACCGGATCGCGACGGGTTGGACGTCGACGTCGGGCGCGTCGCCGTGGTGCACGATCGCTTCGGCGACGGGGACATCGACGAGTTCGGGACCCCACCGGGCCCGGAAGGCTTCGCGGTCGGGCACGCTGGCGACGAGCCAGTCCGACGGCTCCCCGACGAGCCCGATCCGCGCGTGCTGGAAGTGGTGGATCGTCCGGAGGTCGGCGATGGTCGACGCCGGCTCCCCTCGCTCCTCCACCTGGACGACCCGGCCCGGGACACCGGCGCGACGGACGAAGGCCAGCGTCTCGAGGGCGGCCGCCAGACTGTTGTGGCGCCCGTGCGCGATCAACACCACCGGCTCCCACGGCGCGTGGGCACGCCGATGCTCGATCAGCGCGACCGCGTCGCGCTCGGTCCCGCCCGTTCCGATGACGACGACATGGGGGGTGTGCAGTTCGAGGTCGGCCGCGGTGGCCCGGCGGCCTCCGAGTTCCTCGAGCGACATGACGACGGGTGCGAGGATGCGGCCGATCGACGCCGGGTCATGGAGCGCCGACGCCACGACCGAGTACGTGAAACCGCTCATGAACCCAGCGTGCGCCGCGTGTGTGGGCCGCCACAGGGTCGAAGGTCCGTGGGCGCCGGGTCGGTTGCCGTTACCGGTGTGTTGCGGTTGTACGTTCGGTCGGGTGACGCCCGACGAGTTCCGACGTGCCGGCTACGAGTTGATCGATCTGATCGCCGACTACCTCGACGGCGGCGTCGCCGAACGGCCGGTCATGACCGATCTCGCACCGGGTGACGTGCGGGCGCTGCTCCCCGAGCATCCGCCGACCGAGCCCGAGTCGTGGGCGGCGGTACGCGCCGACGTCGACCGTGTGGTGCTCCCGACGATCACGCACTGGCAGCACCCGAACTGGTTCGCCTACTTCCCGGCGAACACGACGTACTCGTCGATCCTGGGCGAGTTGCTCTCGGCCGGACTCGGCGTGCAGGGCATGAGCTGGGTGACGTCGCCGGCCTGCACCGAGATCGAGACGCTGATGCTCGACTGGATGCTCGAGTTGCTGGGGCTGCCCGACCGGTTCCGTTCGACGAGCGAGCACGGCGGCGGGGTGATCCAGGGGTCGGCGAGCGAAGCCGTGCTGGTCGCGATCCTCGCCGCCCGTTGGAAGGCGACCGCCGGCGTCGTGAACCGACTCGGCGACACGTCACGCCTGGTCGCCTACACGACGTCGCAGGCCCACTCGTCGATCGAGAAGGGCCTGCGAATCGCCGGCATCGGCACGGATCGGGTCCGCGTGATCGAGCACGACGAGCGATTCGCGATGCGGCCGGAGGCCCTCGCCCACGCGATCGAGGCCGACATCGAAGGTGGGTTGATCCCGTTCTTCGTGTGCACGACCCACGGGACGACCTCGTCGATGGCGTTCGACCCGACTGCCGTCGTCGCGGAGGTGTGCGAACGAGCCGGCGCGTGGCTGCACGTCGACGGAGCGATGTCGGGCATCGCCGCGCTCGCGCCCGAACTGCGCTGGGTGAACGACGGGATCGAACGCGCCGGCAGCTACTGCACCAACCCACACAAGTGGATGGGCATCAACTTCGACTGTTCGCTGTTCTGGACCGCCGACCGGGCCGCCTTGCTCGGAGCCCTCAGCATCCTGCCGGAGTACCTCCGGTCGGCAGCAGCCGAGTCGGGCGCGGCGATCGACTATCGCGACTGGCAGGTGCCGCTCGGACGACGGTTCCGGGCCCTCAAGCTGTGGTTCAACCTCCGGCTCGACGGCGTCGGCGCCGCACAGGAACGCGTGCGGCGCGACGTCGCACTCGCGCAGGAGTTCGCGTCGTGGGTCGCGGCCGACGACCGGTTCGAGATCGTCGCGCCGCACCCGCTCAACCTGGTCTGCATCCGTCTGGCGGGCGATGACGACGCACCGACCGAGGCGTTGATCGAACGGATCAACACCGCCGGCGAGTTCCACGTCACCCGGACCGTGCTCGACGGCCGCACCGCCCTGCGCGTCAGCATCGGCGCCCGCACGACCGAACGCGCCAATGTCGAAGCCCTCTGGGCTGTTCTTCGCGCCTGAAGGGGTCAGGCACCATCTGGCGTTCGACGCCGCGATGACCTCGACCTGGTGTGCCAGATGGTGCCTGACCCCTTCTGGGTCCGACCCCTTGTGGGTCACATGCCGGGTTGTTTGGCGATCTCGGTGAGGAACTCGTCGTTGGTGCGGAACGTCTTGAGCCGGTCGACCAGGAGTTCGAGGCCGGGGGCGGCGTTGCCGTCGGCCGCCAGACCGGAGAGGACCCGACGGAGCTTCCACACCATCTGGAGCTGCTTGCGGTCGAACAGCAGCTCCTCGTGGCGGGTCGACGAGGCGTCGACGTCGATGGCCGGGTAGATCCGGCGCTCGGCGAGCTTGCGGTCGAGGCGGAGCTCCATGTTGCCCGTGCCCTTGAACTCCTCGAACACGGCCTCGTCCATGCGGCTGTTGGTCTCGACCAGCGCCGTGGCGAGGATGGTGAGCGAGCCGCCCTCCTCGACGTTGCGGGCCGCACCGAAGAACCGCTTCGGCGGGTAGAGCGCACCGGCGTCGATACCACCGGACAGGATGCGGCCGCTCGCCGGGGCGGCGAGGTTGTAGGCACGCGAGAGGCGGGTGATGCCGTCGAGGATGATGACGACGTCCTCGCCGTACTCGACCATCCGCTTGGCCTTCTCGATCGCCATCTCGGCGATCTGGGTGTGCTGGTCGCTCGGCTTGTCGAACGTCGACGCGATCACCTCGCCCTTGACGGAGCGACGGAACTCGGTGACCTCCTCGGGCCGTTCGTCGATCAGGAGCACGATCGTCTTGCACTCCGGGTTGTTCTTCTCGACCGACGCGACGATCGTCTTCATCACCGTCGTCTTGCCCGCCTTCGGCGGCGACACGATCAGACCACGCTG
>JAGQSS010000189.1:0-4331 GCA_020439405.1 Ilumatobacter sp.
ACCCGACCGACGGCACGGCGTTCGTGCTCACCTTCGACCCGGCGCTGAGCGACGGCACCTATGGGCTGCGGTGGCAGGTTCGGGCCGGTGACGCCCACCCGATCGACGGCTCGTTCAGCTTCACGGTCGTCGGTGCCGCCCCGACCACGACGGCGCCGACCGTGACGGCGCCGCCGTCGACCAGCGCGCCGTCGGCGGTCGAGACGACGGTGCCGGCGATCGTCGCCCCCGTCACGACGGTGCCGCCGACCGACCTCGACACGTTCCTCGCAGCCGGTGGCGGCGCCACCGACGATGCCGCCTGGGTCGGGCGGGTCGGCCGTACCTTCACGTTCCTCGGTCTGATCTTCGGGCTCGGTACCGTCGCTGCACTCGTCTGGGTGATCCGCGGTCGGCGAGACGAGATCACCGCCGAGCTCAACTGGATCCGACTGGCCGGGCTCGCGATCGCGTTGGGCGGGTTCATCGAGTGGGCCGGTCTGCACATGACGCACGACGCGGTCGCGACCGAGCTGCTCCAGACGAAGGCCGGTGTGGCGGTGGCACTCAAGATCGTCGGCGGCCTCGCGGTAGTCGCCGGATTCCACGCCGGCGCCGGCGCGATCGACGTCCCCGGACGGTCGCTGTCGGCTGCGACCCTGTCCGAACCCGTCACCCGACCGGGGTCGACCCCCTCCGACGCTCGGTGGCGGCCGACGTCGTCGGCGCTGATCGGTCTCGTCGGTCTTGCGCTCGTCGTCGCCTCGTTCTGGTTCGACGGCCACACGGTGAGCAGGGGGTGGTGGCCGCTGCACGCCGCGGTCGACCTCGTCCATGTGGTCGCCGCAGCGGTGTGGGCAGGCGGCGTGTTCGCGATGACGACGGTCGTCTGGATGCGCCGTCGGAACGGTCTGCCGACCGAGACGGCGCAGATGATCGTTCGCTTCTCGTCGGTCGCCGCGATCTCGTTGGCGGCACTCACGGTCGCCGGTGCGATCATGACGTTCACGATCGTCGAGTCGTTCGACGACGTCGTCTCGACCCAGTGGGGACGTGTGCTGATCGCCAAGCTGTTCGCCGTGGCGGTCGCGGCCGGGATCGGCGCGTTCAATCACTTCCGGTTGCGTCCCGCTCTCGAACAGCGGCCCGACGACCCTGCACTCGCCGTCGAACTGCGGCGGACCCTGACGATCGAGTCGACGGTGTTCGTCGTGATCGTGGTGCTGACGAGCTGGCTGGTCGCCGCCGCCATCTGATTGCGTCGACGGGAGGGTTGCGGCCGCTCAGTCGGCCGCGGGTGACATCGCGGCGCGGACCCATCGCTGGAAGTCGGCCACGGTCGCTTCGAGTGGTGCGAGCGTGAATCGGTCGAGCAGTCCGCTCGCCAGCCCGGCGTGGACGCGTTCGCACGACTGGATGTCTTCCCGGTGCACCTCCGCGAGCATCTCCATCGTCGCCTCGGCCGCCTCCGTGGTGAACCGGTCCAGCTGATCGGGATGCGTGACGAGATGCCACGTCACCGCGTGGCGGACGGTCGACATCGGTTCGATCTGGAGCCAGAAGCCGTAGCGCGAGACACCGCCGCCCAGCAGGAGCGGGAACGCGGACCACACCGACAGGTCCTTCGCCATCGACGGCTCGATGCCCGGCATCCACTCGTCGGGCGGGCCTTCGACACCGTCGATGCTGTCGACGGTCATCGCCGCCCACGGTGCACCGCCGCTGTCGATCAGCCGGGTGTTGCGGGCCGGCTGGAACGGCTCGACCGTCTCACGGTGCGCGCCGACGTGGTGGTAGCACTCGATCCAGTTCTCGACCATCACCTTCCAGTTCCAGGTCGACTCGAAACGGCGAGACGCGACCGTGACCATCTCCGACCACCGCCACGGTGCGATCGCCGACGACAACCCGGCGAGCGCGTCGTGTGGTTCGTCGGCCTCGCCCGACAGAGCCACGAGGACGAACCCCTCCCAGACCGTGTGCCGGACCTCGGGCAGACAGACGCCGTCGAGGTCGAGGCCCTCGGCGAGCGGCGCGCCGACCAGCGAGCCGTCGAGGCGGAACGACCACCGGTGGTACGGGCAGACCAACGCCGAGCCGCGACCCTGGCCCGGCTCGACGATCGTCGAACCGCGGTGCGGGCAGACGTTCGCGAACACCCGGATCGACGCGTCACCACGGACGGCGACGAGTGGGCGACCGGCGAGGTCGACCGCGTAGCGAGCGCCGGGCACGTCGAGCTGGTCGACCCGGCAGACCGGGAGCCAGTGGCGTTCGAAGATGTCGGCGACCTCGCGCCGGTAGACGTCGTCCGACACGTAGTCGGACGGAGCCAGCGACGCCGTCAGATCGGTCATCGCCGGAGCGTATTCCGCCCAGGCGACGACCGATCGACGGGTTCATCGTGGAGCAAGCTAGCGCCCGGAGCCGTGCATGTCCGTTCGGCCGTCCTCGCGGTCGCATGACGTTTCGATCACGGAGAAATCGTGCACGTACCCCTTGACCTTGACGTCGAGGGCAAGGTGTACGACTGGAGGCATGCAGCACTCGATGACCCATCCCGACACCCACCAGCAGGCCGACCACGGGCAGCACGACCGGCACGACCACCACGCCGAACACGGCGGTCACGGTCACGGTGGCCACAGCGGGCACGATCCGGAAGTGTTCCGCCGTCTGTTCTGGTGGAACCTGCTCCTCGCGGTCCCGGTGATCGTGTTCTCCGACATGATTCAGCACTGGTTCGGTTACGAGATCGACACCGCCTGGGCGCCATGGGTCGCACCCGTACTCGGCACCGTGATCTTCCTCTGGGGCGGGCAACCGTTCCTCACCGGGGCGCGTGACGAGATCCGATCCCGCAGCCCGGGCATGATGCTGTTGATCGCGCTCGCGATCAGCGTCGCCTATGGCGCCTCGCTCGCCAGTTCGCTCGGGTGGGGCGATCTCGACTTCTGGTGGGAACTCGGTGCATTGATCGTCGTCATGCTGCTCGGGCACTGGCAGGAGATGAAGGCGATCGGCCAGGCACAAGGTGCGTTGGCAGCCCTCGCCCGGCTCCTGCCCGACCGAGCCGAACGAATCGTCGACGGTGAACCGGTCGAGGTCGAGATCGGCGAACTCGCGCCCGGCGACGTCGTGCTCGTCCGCCCGGGCGGGCGTGTCCCGGCCGACGGCGACATCGTGGACGGTCATGCGGCCATCGACGAGTCGATGATCACCGGCGAGTCGCGGCCTGTCGAGCGAGGTGAGGGCGATCACGTGGTCGCCGGCACCGTGTCGACCGACCGCTCGATCCGCGTCTCGGTCACCGCCGTCGGCGACGACACGGCGCTGGCCGGCATCGAGCGTCTGGTCCGTGACGCGCAGGACTCGAGGTCGCGCACCCAGGCGCTCGCCGACCGCGCGGCCGCGGCGCTGTTCTACGTCGCGGTGACGGCGGCGCTCGTCACGCTGATCGCCTGGACGATCGCCGGCGATCCGTCCGACGGCGTGATCCGCATGGTGACCGTGCTGGTGATCGCCTGCCCGCACGCGCTCGGTCTCGCGATTCCGCTGGTGATCTCGATCACCACGGCCACGTCGGCCAAGGCCGGCATCCTCGTCAAGGATCGGCTGGCGCTCGAAGAGATGCGTCATGTCGACGCCGTCCTGTTCGACAAGACCGGCACGCTCACGCGCGGCAACCACGCCGTGGTCGATCGCCGCGCGGCCGACGGCTGGGAGATCGACGACGTCGTGCGTCTCGCGGCGGCCGCCGAGGCCGACAGTGAGCACCCGATCGCCCGGGCGATCGTCGCCGTCGGCGACGAACTCGGTGGCGTGCCCGACCCCGACGACTTCGATTCGGTCCCCGGCCGTGGTGTCGTCGCCCGAGTGGAGGGCCGTTCGGTCGCGGTCGGCGGCCCGGCGATGCTCGACCACATCGGTGCGGTCGTGCCCGACGAACTCGCCGCGTCCGTCGACGAGTGGCGGGAGCGTGGCGGTGCGGTCCTCTACGTGTTCGTCGACGACGATGTCGCAGGGGCGCTCACCGTCGCGGACGAAGTCCGTCCCGAGTCGGCGCAAGCCGTCCGTGCACTGCACGACCGTGGCGTGGAGGTCGTGATGATCACCGGTGACGCAGAGCAGGTCGCCCGCTCTGTCGCGAACGATCTCGGGATCGACGAGTTCATCGCCGACGTCCTCCCGGAACACAAGGCCGATCGGGTCGCCGAGCTCCAGGCCCGTGGCCGGACGGTCGCCATGGTCGGCGACGGCGTGAACGACGCGCCGGCACTGGCCCGTGCCGAGGTCGGCATCGCGATCGGTGCCGGCACCGACGTCGCGATCGAGTCCGCCGGTGTCGTCCT
>JAGQSS010000189.1:4431-7013 GCA_020439405.1 Ilumatobacter sp.
ATCTGGGCGACCGCGTACAACCTGATCGCGATCCCGGTCGCCGCCGGTGCGTTCGCGTTCGCCGGGCTGACGTTGCCGCCCGCGCTCGCCGCCGTCGCGATGAGTCTGTCGACGGTCATCGTCGCCGCCAATGCCCAGCTCTTGCGTCGGCTCGACCTGCGGCCCCACGATGTCGGGGAGGAGGACTGACATGCGCATCGGAGAACTCGCCACCGAAGCCGGCGTGACGACGAAAACCGTCCGCTACTACGAATCGCTCGGGTTGCTGCCCGAAGCCGACCGGACGGCGTCCGGCTACCGCTCGTACGACGGGGCGGCGCTCGAGCGGTTGCGGTTCGTGCGCGACGCACAGGCGACGGGTCTGTCGCTCACCGAGATCCGATCGATCGTCGAGCTGAAGGACCAGGGCGACCGCAGCTGCGAGCACACCCGCGAACTGCTCCATCGGCACCTGCACGAACTCGACGAACAGATCGAGCGCCTCCGTGTCGCCCGTGCCGCACTCGCCGAGTTGGCGTCACGGGCCGACGACGTCGATCCGGCCGACTGCACCGATCCGCACCGCTGCCAGGTGATCGAAGGGTCAGTCGCCTGACGCAGCGTCGAACGCGAAGACCGGCGGCAGCCAGTCGTCGAGCCGCTCGACGATGGCGTCGTCGCTTCGACCGAGCAGATGTCCGTCGTTCGGGAGGATCTCGAGGTCGCCGTAGCCCGCGATCATCCGCACCATCTCGCTCGACTCGGGCGGGAGGATGTCGTCGTGCTCGCCGTGGAAGAGCAGCAGCGGACGTCCGGCGAGCGCTGCTGCGACCTCGCACCCGGCCGACTGGGTGGCGAACGTGACGACGCCGTCGACCTCCTCGGTCATGACGACGGCGGCACGAACGGCGACCGCGCCGCCGAAGCTGTGTCCCATGACGACGACCCGTCCGGCGCCGTCGTCGACCGCCATCTCGACGGCGCAGGCGACGTCGTGTGCGCAGCGGTCGAGGTCGTTCGGGATGCGGTACCCGACGCGATAGCTGGCGACGTCGCGCTCGGCCCACCGTTCGGCGAGCCGGACGTACAGCCCGTGCCCCGGACCGAGCACGCCACCCATCGCGCCACCGCACGCGACGATCGCCGCGGCCGGTGACGCGCCGGCCGGCATCGTCCGGAACACCGTGAGGAGCCCCTGCGGCGTGTAGATCTCGGTGTGGGTCAGCTGTGGCGTGAGGTCGGTCGATCCGCGAGCGAACACCTGGAGCGATCCGAGTGCGCTCGGCCCGTCGGTTCGTCGACGATCGGCCACGGCCTGCTCGCTCAGGCGGCCGAACGGAGCACGGCACCCGGCCGGGCGCCGGTGTGGGTGTCGTGCTCGACGATCGTCGCCCCGTTGCAGATGGTGGCGACGTACCCGGTCGCTCCCTGGAACAGCCGACCGCCGCCGTCGGGGAAGTCGTGGACGAAGTCGGGCAGTGTCTCGCACAGGCGGTCGACGTCGATCACGTTGACGTCGGCGCGCATGCCGGGGGCGATCGTGCCGCGGTCGGTGAGCCCGACGACGCGGGCCGGTGCCGAGCTCATCCGACGGACGGCCTCGGCGAACGACATCGACTTGCGCTCCTGCACCCAGTAGCGCAGCACGAACGTCGTCCATCCGGCGTCCATCACCTGGCCGACGTGGGCGCCGGCGTCGCCGAGGCCGGGGAGCACGTGCTCGGACGTGATGAGCGACTCGACCGCGTCGACGCTGCGGTTGAAGAGCCGCACGGTGAACAGTGCCTGGCCGTCGGTTTCGCGCTGGATCCGGAGGAACGTCTCGGCCGGATGCTCACCGGCTGCCTCGGCCATCGCACCCAGGCTGTGTTCGGGGCCGTCGACGTAGCGGGGCACGCCGTCGCCGAGGGGGAAGATGAGCGACGGGGGCGTCTTCGTCGGCCGCTGCTTCGCCTGCTCGACGAGTTCGGCGACGAACGCCTCGTCGTGGATGGCGGCAAGGCGGTCGTCGAAGCTCATCGCGTTGAGTTGCTTCCACGGGCCGCCCCGGAAGTACATGTCGTTCTTGAGGCCCATCACGAGTCCGGACGGGCGCGGGATGCAGAGCCCGGTCACGTCGTACCCCTCGTCGTTCAACGACGTGACGATGTCGCCCATCATCTTGCCCGAGTCGGGGTTCTCGCTCACGCCGGTGCTGAAGAGCACGCGGCCACCGGCCGCGTCGGCCTGCTTGCGGATCAGGTCGATCTCGCCGGCGAAGTCGCCACCGAAGTTCGGCACGTTCTGGGTCAGCCCGTTCGGGCCGAGCGCCTTGGCGACGGCGACCATCTCGTCGTGCGGCGCCTGGGTGCCCGGCACGTACCGGCCGTCGGGCATGAAGTGCAACAGGATGCGCGACGTCGAGAACCCGACGGCGCCCTCGCTGACGGCCTGCGCCGCCGCTTCGGCGATGGCGGCGATGTCGGCCTCGGTCGGATCGCCCTCGATGCCGCGCTCGCCCATCACGTACGGGCGCACGGCGCAATGACCGACGAGCCCCATCACGTTGATCGCCGGGTCGAGTTCGGCGATCGCGTCGAGGTACTCGCCGTAGCTCTCCCACG
>JAGQSS010000018.1:0-5682 GCA_020439405.1 Ilumatobacter sp.
GGTCGTTCCAGCCGCCGAGCTCGACGGCGCCCAGCTGCGGATGGTCGAACTCGTACCAGTCGACGTAGCCGCCCGGGTGGTTGGCGTCGCACCAGCGGAGCACGGCGAGCGCCTCCTCGTCGGTCGGGCCGGTGTACCAGAAGTGGGTCGACTGCTTGGTGCCGGTGGCGGCCCGCACGACGTCCCAGTACTCGGTCGTCCAGCCGTACACGCCGAGGTGTTCGTACGCCCAGTCGTCGGACGCGCCGCTCATCGTCTCCGACTGGTCCCACGTGAAGTCCTCGTACACCGAGTGCACCGTGTAGGTGGTCAGTGCCTCACCCCGCTCCCCCAGCTGCTTCCACACCCAGACGTCGAGCGGGTCGAGCTTCGCATCGGGTTTCGTCGACGACGGTCGCAGGAGGACGCCGCCACTCGTGTGGTAGGCGTTGAAGCCGCAGATGTTGGGGCGGGCGATCATCGCCCGGACGAGTGCGTCGATCTCGGGCTCGCTGAGCGGGTGGTCGCCGCTGCCGGGGATGTTGGTGCCCCACCCGGCCGGGAAGTTGCGGTTCATGTCGAGACCCTCCGTGGGGCGTGGCGTCGGCACCGTGAAGCCGTCGTGGTCGGCGAGCGTGCCCTCGTCGAGCAGGCGGTAGGTGGCCGTACCGGCCGGAGCCCCTTCGGCGGGGATCGGCACCATCAGGCGGGCGTCGTCGGGGTGCGGCATCCAGGCACCGTTCGGGTCCGCGATGCGCATCTGGAGGACGCGGCCGTCACCGTCTACGTCCTCGCCACGATGGCCGACCGGACGATGGGCGTCGCGCCACGGCCACGGCCGGATGCTCGAACGGCGGTACTCCGGATGGTCGGCGAGCGCCCACTCGGCACCGTCGGGGTTCACGCGCGGCACGACGTAGAAGGTGCGGGTATGCAGGGCCCGAGTGATCGTGTCGTCGTCGCCGAAGCCGGTGACGAGCCGGTGGATCAGGTGGGTGGCGGCGACGCTCGCCGTCAACTCGACGGAGTGGATGTTGGCGTCGACCCAGTGCGCAGGTTTCGTGTCGTGCGCCCCGGTGGAGGTGTCGGTGACGGTCGCGAGCCACAGGTCGCGGCCCTCGTGCGACCGGCCGTACGTCTCGATCGACACCAGTTCGGGGTGTGCCCCGGCGATGTCGTGGAGCCAGGCGACCAGCTCGTCGTACCGGAGGAATCGATCGAAGTCGTACTGCACGCCGCGATCGTACGCACAAGTCGGTCGCCGAGGGCCGGTGTCGGTCAGGCTCGATCCGAGACGTCGGTACCATCGAGGGGGATGACCCTCCACCTCGACCGCCATCCCTCGTTCGCCGGACGTCCCGGGCCGGTGTTGCTCGTCATCGCCGACGGGGTCGGCGTCGCACCCGACGGTCCGAGCAACGCGGTCGCCGTCGCCGACACCCCGCACCTCGACGAACTGACGCAAAGCGAACTCGCCACCGAACTGGCCGCGCACGGCCCGGCCGTCGGGCTCCCGTCCGACGACGACATGGGCAACAGCGAGGTCGGCCACAACGCACTCGGCGCCGGACGTGTCTTCGCCCAGGGGGCCAAGCTCGTCAACAAGGCGATCGAGACCGGAGCGATCTTCGAGTCCGAGGTCTGGCAGCACGCGGTCGAGCACGGACGCACCGGCACGATGCACTTCATCGGGCTGCACTCCGATGGCAACGTGCACTCCCACAACGAACACCTCTACGCCATGCTCCGCCGCGCCGCCACCGAGGGCGTCACCAGCGCCGCCGTTCACATCCTGCACGACGGTCGCGACGTCCCGGCGCAGTCGGCGCTCGGGTACATCGAACGCACCGAAGCGGTGCTCGCCGAGATCAACGCGACACCCGGGCGGCACTTCCGGATCGCCTCCGGAGGCGGCCGGATGTACATCACGATGGATCGCTACGAGGCCGATTGGGCGATGGTCGAACGCGGCTACCGCGCCCACGCCTGGGGCGAGGGCCGACCGTTCGCGTCGGCGACCGAGGCGGTCGAGACGATGTACGCCGAAGCCGAGGCGGCGGGCAAGGCGCCGAGCGACCAGTACCTCCGCGAGTTCGTGGTCGTCGACGAGTTCGGCCCCGTCGGCCGGGTCTTCGACGGCGATGCCGTGATCGTCTACAACTTCCGAGGCGACCGGTCGATCGAGATCTCGCGAGCGTTCGAGGAAGCCGACTTCACCCCGTTCTCCCGCCTCGGCCCGAACGGCGAACCGGCCCCCGACGTCTTCTTCGCCGGGATGCTGCAGTACGACGGCGACGCCCTCGTGCCCAAGCGCTACCTCGTCGCTCCCCCACAGATCGACCGCACGATGAGCCACTACCTCTGCGCCGAGGGCGTGCGATCGTTCGCCGTATCGGAGACACAGAAGTACGGACACGTCACCTACTTCTGGAACGGCAACCGATCGGGCTACATCGATCCGACACTCGAGACGTACGTCGAGATCCCGTCCGACAACGTCGAGTTCGACACGACGCCGGCGATGAAGGTGCGCGAGATCACCGACGAGGTGATCGACCTGCTGCGCTCGGGTGAGTACCGGTTCGGCCGCCTGAACTTCCCGTCCGGCGACATGGTGGGCCACACCGGCAACCTCGACGCGACCGTCGAGGCGATGACGGTCATCGACGAGTGCATGGCCAAGCTCGAAGCGGTGATCGACGAGCTCGACGGCGTCCTGGTGTACACGGCCGATCATGGCAACGCCGACGTGATGTACACGGAAAAGGACGGAGTGCGTTCGCCGAAGACGTCGCACACCCTGAGCCCGGTGCCGTTCGCGATCCACGACCCGAACTACGACGGCGAGTACCACATCGCGCCGCCGCCCCACCCGGGCCTGGCGAACGTCGCCGCCACCCTGCTCAACCTGCTGGGGTACGAGGCGCCCGCCGACTACGAGCCGAGCGTCATCGCGTTCTGACAACGGCGGGACGGAGGCCTCTACGGGCCACGTTCCGTGGGCGCTACTGTGCGCAGCATGGCGTCGAAGTCGGAGAAGATCGAGCACCTGCGCAACCTGCCCCTGCTCGCCGGGTGCAGCAAGCGCGAACTCGAACAGGTGGCCAAGGCCGGTGACGAGATCGACGTGCCCGCCGGAACCCTGCTCGTCGACCAAGGCCAGACGGGTCGCGAGGCGTTCGTGATCATGTCGGGCGAGGTGTCGATCAAGCGCAACGGCCGCAAGGTCGCGTCCGCATCGGTCGGCGACATCGTCGGCGAGATGTCGCTGCTCGACCACGGCCCCCGGACCGCGTCGGCGTTCTGCGACACCGACTGCTCCCTCTTCGTCCTCGACCAGCGGCACTTCCGGGGCGTGCTCGAGGAGCACCCGTCGATCACGTTGAAGATGCTGGCGGTGCTCGCCGGTCGCGTTCGCGAACTCGATCGCCAGTCCTACGGCTGACCTGCCGCCGCGTCCCCTCCCACCGCATGTGAGTCCTGCGGGTACTGGCGAGTAGGTTGTTGACCGCCATGAGCACCCAAGACGCACCCAACGACCAGTCAGGCGACAAGCGCCTCCGGCCGTACCAGCTCGCCATCGGGCTGGGCGTCGGCATCGCCTTGTTCACCGCGATCTCCGGTGTGATGCCGCTGATCACCGGCTGGCACAACGAGAACGAGTGGCACCGTGAGGTGTTCGCCAACATCCCGGGCCCGATCAAGGTCGCCTTCTACACCGTGATCCCGCTGGTGTTGGTGTGGGGATCGTTCGAGTTCGCCAAGCGGATCAAGAACTGGGAGCGGGGCGGCCCCGCCCACCGCCGGACCACCAAGAAGAACGCCAAGAAGCGTGCCGAGGACTACCGAGCCGGCGTCTACATGCAGACCCTGCTGCGCGACTCCGCCGCCGGCCTCATGCACTCGATGATCTACTTCGGGTTCCTCGTCCTGCTCGGCGTCACCACGACGCTCGAGATCGACCACCAGCTCCCCGAAGACCTGAAGTTCCTGCACGGTCGCACCTACCAGGCCTACGCGTTCGTCGGCGACGCCGCCGGCCTCGTGTTCACCGTCGGTGTGATCTGGGCGATCCTGCGTCGCTACGTCCAGAAGCCGTACCGCATCCGCATCAAGTCGAAGATGGACCACGTGCTCGGGCTCGGAAGCCTGCTCGTGATCGGCCTCAGCGGCTTCGGCGCCGAGATGTTCCGCATCGCCCTCGGCACCGCCCAGGGCGAGGACATGAGCTGGGAGAAGTACAGCTTCATCGGGTACCCGCTCAGCCAGACCGTCGACGGTCTGAGCGTCGGTGCGCTCGAGAACTGGCACCGCGCCTGGTGGATCGCCCACGTGCTCGCGTTCGTCGTGTTCCTGGCGATCCTGCCGCTCACGATGCTGCGCCACATGTTCACGTCGCCGCTGAACATGTACTTACGCGACAAGGACCGCCCGAAGGGCGCCATGCGGGCCGATGCCGAACCTCATGGAGACCGAGCTCGAGAGCTTCGGTGCCTCCACCGTCGAGGACTTCACGTGGAAGCAGCTGCTCGACACCGACGCCTGCACCATGTGCGGCCGCTGCACCAGCGTCTGCCCGGCGCACGCGACCGGCAAGCCGCTCGACCCGCGCGAGATCGTGCTGAAGACCGGTGAGGTCATGGCGGCGTCGGCCGACGGCAACGTCACCCCGCCGCTCACCACCGACAGCGAGATCACGATCAGCTCCAACAGCCTGTTCGAGCGCATCACCCCGGAGGAGATCTGGAGCTGCACGACCTGCAAGGCGTGCGACGAGATCTGCCCGGTCAACATCGAGATCCTCGACAAGATCCTCGACATGCGGCGCTACCTGTCGCTGATGGAGTCGAACTTCCCCACCGAGCTGGGCAACGCCTACCGCTCGATGGAGAACCAGATGAACCCGTGGGGCATGAACCAGGGCGAGCGTGCCGACTGGGCCGACGACCTCGGCCACGTCACGGTCGTCGACCCGGGCGACGCCTTCGAGGCCGAGTACCTCTACTGGGTCGGCTGCGCCGGCAGCTTCGACGACAAGAACAAGAAGGTCACCCAGTCGATGGCCAAGCTGCTCACGCGTGCGGGCATCGAGGTCGCGATCCTCGGCCCGTCCGAGATGTGCACCGGTGACTCCGCCCGCCGATCCGGCAACGAGTACCTGTTCCAGATGCTGGCCATGCCGAACATCGAGATGCTGAACGGCATGGGCGTGAAGAAGATCATCACCCAGTGCCCGCACTGCTTCAACACGCTCCTCAACGAGTACCCGCAGCTCGGCGGCAACTACGAGGTCGTCCACCACACCCAGCTGCTCGAGCAGCTCATCGACGAGGGCAAGCTCGACGTGTCGAGCGCGACGCTCGAGGAGCGGATCACCTACCACGACTCGTGCTACCTCGGCCGCCACAACGACGTGTACATGGCGCCCCGCAAGGTCGTCGGCTCGATCAAGGGCATCGAGGTCGTCGAGATGGGCCGCAACGGCACCAAGGGCATGTGCTGCGGCGCCGGCGGCGCCCGCATGTGGATGGAGGAGTCGATCGGCACGAAGGTCAACGACGAGCGTGCGCTCGAGGCGATCAGCACCGGTGCGACCCGTGTCGCGACGGCCTGCCCCTTCTGCTACATCATGCTCGACGACGGCGTGAAGGCCGCCGGCAAGGACGACGACGAGATCAAGGTCGCCGACCTGGCGATCCACCT
>JAGQSS010000018.1:5781-11569 GCA_020439405.1 Ilumatobacter sp.
CCTCGACGCGATCGAGGCCGGTGAGCGCAAGGCGGCCCACCCCGAGGCGCACCTCAACCAGCCGTTCGGCGAGCCGGTCCGCGGCATCGCTGCGTTCGGTGTGGGCGCTCCCCCGCTCGGCGACGAAGTCGGCGAAACCCCCATCGAAGTCGCCGACCACGACGCCTGACCACCAGATGGGGTCAGGCACCATCTGGCAAACCAGGTCGAGGTCACCAGGGCGTCGAATGCCAGATGGTGCCTGACCCCATCTGACGAATGCCAGATGGTGCCTGACCCCTTCTGACGGTTCGCTACGTTGGGGGTGTGGTTCCCAATGTGTTCTCGATGGTGCTGGCGGGGGGCGAAGGGAAGCGGCTGGCGCCGCTGACGCGTGACCGCGCGAAACCGGCGGTGCCGTTCGGCGGCCACTACCGGCTGATCGACTTCGTCCTGTCGAACCTGGTCAACGGCGGGTTCCGACGGATCGTCGTCCTCACCCAGTACAAGAGCCACAGTCTCGACGTCCACCTGTCACGCACCTGGACCCTCGCCCACCTGCTCGGCAACTACGTGGTGGGCGTCCCGGCCCAGATGCGACGCGGGCCGCGCTGGTACTCGGGTTCTGCCGACGCGATCTTCCAGAACCTGAACCTGCTCGACGACGAGCGGCCCACCCACGTGATGGTGTTCGGTGCCGACCACATCTACCGGATGGACCCGAGCCAGATGCTCGAACAGCACCTCGACACCGGTGCCGGTCTCACCGTCGCCGCCCTGCGGGTGCCGCGCTCGGAGGCGAACCAGTTCGGGGTGATCGACGTCGGCGAGGGCACCAAGATCAACCGCTTCCTCGAAAAGCCCGCCGATCCACCCGGGCTGCCCGACGCCCCCGATCAGACGCTCGCGTCGATGGGCAACTACCTGTTCGACGCCGAACTGCTCCGCGAGCTGGTGACGAGTGACGCCAACAGCGACACGAGCCGCCACGACATGGGCGGCGACATCGTCCCGAGCGTCGTCGACGCCGGCGGCGCGCACGTTTACGACTTCTCGACGAATCGGGTGCCCGGCGAGTCGACGACCGACCACGCCTATTGGCGCGATGTCGGCACCCTGCAGTCGTACTTCGACGCCCACATGGATCTGGTCGCACCCGAACCCGAGTTCAACCTCTACAACTACTCGTGGCCGATCCACACCAGCGGCCGGCTCTACCCACCGATGAAGGTCACCGAACACCATCTGAAGCCGTCGTCACTGGCGAACACGATGGTGTGCAGCGGTGCGATCATCTCCGGCTCGTCGGTGCACGAGACGCTGGTGTCACCCGGGGTGCGGGTGCACGACCGCTGCGACATCGAACGTGCGGTCCTGCTCGACGGCGTCGAGATCGGGGCCGGCGCCGAGTTGCGCAACGTGATCATCGACAAGGGCGTGAAGGTGCCGCCCGGCTACCGGATCGGGTTCGACGCCGAACTCGACCGCGAGCGATTCGCCGGCCGCGAGGGCTGCGTCGTCACCGACGAAGGCCTCGTCGTGATCGGCAAGGGCGAGAAGCTCCCCGACTGACCCTCCGGTCTTCTCGGGTCGGGTGTCGTACGGAACGGCGACGGAGTCGACGTTTCGGGAGATCACCCGACCCGGATCGCGCACCGACAGAACCGGAGTCGGGTGATCTCCGGAAACGTCTCGGCTGCGCCTCGCCGTTCCCTGCGACACCCGACCCGCTTCCGGGGTTACGACTCGCGGGGGCGGCGGAGGACGACGACGGCGCGGTCGGCGACCTCGAGCTGGAAGATGTCGACCGGTGCGGCGTCGGGCCGGGTCGAGTCGTCGTGGGTCGCAGTATCGAACTCGACGACCCAGCCGCCCGCCACCGGGGTCGGGATGGTGAACGTGATCGGCTCGTCGCCGGCGTTGAACAGCACCAGGAAGTCGTCGTCGGTGATCCGCTCCCCCTGCTGGTCGCGCGACGGGATCGCGTCGCCGTTGAGCCAGACGGCGAGCGACCGGGCGAATCCGGCCTTCCAGTCGTCGTCGGTCATGACGTCGCCGCCGGGCGTGAACCAGCCGATATCGGCCTCGGTGCTGCCACCGCGAACCGACATGCCCTGGAACCACCGGCGCCGGCGGAACACCGGGTGCGTGCGCCGCAGCCGGATCAGGCGTTGGGTGAAGGCCAGGAGATCGACGTCGGCGGATTCCCAGTCGACCCACGAGATCTCGTTGTCCTGCGCGTAGGCGTTGTTGTTGCCCTGCTGGGTGCGTCCGAGTTCGTCGCCCATCGTGAGCATCGGCACGCCCTGCGACAGCATCAGCGTGGTGAGGAAGCTCCGCACCCGGCGCTCGCGCAGCTCGCAGATCTCCTCGTCGTCGGTCGGTCCCTCGACGCCGCTGTTCCACGACAGGTTGTGGCTCTCGCCGTCGCGGTTGCCCTCACCGTTCGCGTCGTTGTGCTTCTCGTTGTACGACACGAGGTCGCGGAGCGTGAAGCCGTCGTGGGCGGTGATGAAGTTGATGCTGGCGTTGGGGCGACGGCCGTTCGACTCGTAGAGGTCGCTCGACCCGGTGAACCGGTTCGCGAACTCGCCGAGCGACTGTTCGTCGCCGCGCCAGAACCCGCGCACGTTGTCGCGGTAGCGCCCGTTCCATTCCGACCACAGGGTCGGGAAGTTGCCGACCTGGTAGCCGCCCTCACCGATGTCCCACGGTTCGGCGATGAGCTTCACCTGGGAGATGATCGGGTCCTGCTGGATGATGTCGAAGAACGCCGACAGCCGGTCGACGTCGTGGAGTTCGCGGGCGAGCGCCGCGGCGAGGTCGAACCGGAACCCGTCGACGTGCATGTCGAGGATCCAGTACCGCAGGCTGTCCATGATGAGCCGGAGCACGTGCGGGCTGCGGACGTTCAGGCTGTTGCCGGTGCCGGTGTAGTCGACGTACTTCTCGGGATCGTTCGGGTCGAGCCGGTAGTAGATCGAGTTGTCGACGCCGCGCATGGCGAGCGACGGCCCGAGGTGGTTGCCCTCACCCGTGTGGTTGTAGACGACGTCGAGGATCACCTCGATCCCGGCTTCGTGCAGGGTCGACACCATGTGCTTGAACTCCTGCACCTGCTGCCCCTCGGCGCCCCAGGCGGAGTAGGCATGGTGCGGCGCGAGGTAGTTGATCGACTGGTAGCCCCAGTAGTTGCGCAGACCCTGGCGGACGAGGAACTCGTCGTGGATGAACTCGTGGATCGGCATCAGCTCGATCGCGGTCACGCCGAGCTGCTTCAGGTAGTCGATGATCGGTTCGGTCGCGAGCCCGGCGTAGGTGCCGCGCAGTTCGGGCGGGACGTCGGGGTGCGTCTTCGTGAGACCACGGACGTGCGCCTCGTAGATGACGGTGTCGGGCAACCGCGTGTTCGGCGACTTGTCGTCGCGCCAGTCGAAGTAGGGGTTGATGACGACCGACCGCGGCATGTTCGACGCGGAGTCGAGCGTGCTCATCTGGGTCCGGTCGTCGAAGTCGTAATCGTAGACCTCGGGGCCCCACTCGATCTCGCCGTCGACCGCCTTGCCGTACGGGTCGAGCAACAGCTTGTTCGGGTTGAAGCGCGACCCCTTCGACGGGGCCCACGGGCCGTGCACGCGGTAGCCGTACTTCTGGCCGGGTCCGACACCCGGGAGGTAGATGTGGTGGTTGAACGCGTGGACCTCACCCATCTCGAGGCGGGTCTCGTTGCCGTCACCGTCGAACAGGCAGAGCTCGATGCTCTCGGCCTCTTCGCTGTACACGGAGAAGTTGGTGCCACGTCCGTCGTAGGTGGCGCCCTGCGGGAACGGGGTGCCCGGCCACGACCGGACGGTGCCGGCGGTACGGCGGGCGGGGGGTTTCTGCTTCGGCATGATCGTTGGTCCCACGGGAGGGGGATCGGGAAACCGTATCAATCCCGGAAGCGCTTGCGGTTGCCGCCGATCGATCGCGACCACGGAGCGTGGGCGACCTCAAGCGACGGGCGGACGCCGCCGATGAGAAGCCGTGCTGCGAATCGCGACTCCGGACGTGCTCGACCGCCTGACCATGGCGGCGTTCGACGTCGACCGTGAACTGGACATGGCGCTCGTCCGCCTGGGGATCCTGCCGCCGCTCGACCTGTCGGTGATCCGCTCGTGGCTGACCCTCGACGGGGTCGGGACGCGGGCCCGCACGAACGCGGACGGCCACCGTGTGATCGACGTCCTGATCGAACGACGCGTCGTGGCCAGCATCCAGCCCGACGGGTCGGTCGCGGTCGCGCTGGCGGCATCAGCCTGACACCGCGGCGTACCAAGATCGCCGATCGGTCGCATCGACGGCCGGTTCGACCTCGACGCCTGCACCCAGCCCCCACCTGACGGCCACGTCGTCGACGCGGTCGCCCGCGACGATCGCGGCCGCCTGAGCAGCGGCACCGGTCGCGACGGTCTCGTCGGCCGTCGGGACGACGATCGCGCGCCCGAGCAGGTCGGCACAGCGCTGCCGATAGGCGGCCGATCTGGCGCCGCCACCGACGAGGAACACGCGCCCGTCGAGCGATGCGCCGACGGCCGTGATGGCCTCGACACCGTGCAGGACACCGCACAACACGCCGTCGTGGGCCGCGAGCGCCAGTTGTTCACGGCTCGTCGCGTTCGTGAGCCCGTGGAAGGTGCCGGTCGCGTCGGGCAGGTTCGGGGTCCGTTCGCCGTCGAAGTACGGCACGACGATCGCGTCGCCGGGGTCGTCGACGGCGGCGAGGGCGAGCGCGCCGAGTCCGGGAGCATCGGTGCCGAGCCAACGGGCGACGGTATCGGTGACCTTGGTGGCGTTGAGGGTGCAGACGAGCGGCAGGAACGAGCCCGTCGCCGAGGCGAAGCCGGCGACGGCACCGGTGGGGTCGTGCGTCGGCGTCGACGAGACGGCGAAGACGACGCCCGAGGTGCCGAGCGAGACGGCGACGTCGCCGGTGCGGAGTCCGAGGCCCATCGCGGCGCCCATGTTGTCGCCGCTGCCGGGCGCGACCACGGCGCCGACCGGGAGACCGAGTGCGTCGGCGGCACCAGCGGTCAGGGTTCCGGCACGATCGGTCGGCCCGAGCACCGTGGGCAGCGCGCCGGTCCAGTCGCCGACGGCTGCCCGGAGCAACTCGTCGTCGACGGCGTCGGTCGCCGGATCGAACCATCCGGTCCCCGACGCGTCACCACGATCGGTGACGTGCTCGCCGGTGAGGCGCCAGGTGAGGTAGTCGTGGGGAAGCATCACCCGGGTGGCACGGGCGAGCGCGGTGGGCTCGTGCTCGGCGATCCAGGCGAGCTTGGTGATGGTGAGCGATGCGACCGGCACCGACCCGACGCGTTCGGCCCACCCGGTTGCACCGAACCGCTCGGTGAGCTCGGCCGCCTGCGGCGCCGATGTGGTGTCGTTCCACAACTTCGCCGGACGGACCGGATCACCCTCGTCGTCGAGCAGGACGCACCCGTGCTGTTGGCCGGCGACCGACACCGCCACCACGTCGCGGCGTGCGTCGCCGAGCGCGTGGGTCGCGGCCACGAGCGCGTCCCACCATGCTCGCGGGTCCTGCTCGGAGACGGGCGGCGTGGTCGCGGGGTGCCGCGCCGTGCCGGACGCGACGACCTCGCCGGTGTCGAGCCGTCGGGCCTCGACCTTGACCGACTGCGTCGACGAGTCGATACCGACGACGAGCGGCGTCGCGGCGACCGGCACCTCAGCCGACCGTGTCGATGTGGCGGGCGACGAGGCGCTCGAGCAGCTCCTGGCGACCGGACACGGGACGGGGCTCGTG
>JAGQSS010000018.1:11669-25070 GCA_020439405.1 Ilumatobacter sp.
CCGGACGCGATCAGGTCGTCGTGGATCTCCTGCAGGCTGACCTTGCCGTCGAGGATCTCGCGCGCCTCGGGCGTGTCCCACCCGGCGTAGCGCTCGGCACGGCGACGATCGAGTTCGCCCTCGTCGATGATCGACTGAGCGACGAGCAGCGACTTGGCCAGGGTGTCCATGGCACCGATGTGTGCGATGAACAGGTCGTCACGGCTGATCGACTGACGGCGGATCTTGCAGTCGAACATCATGCCGCCGGTGGTGAACCCGCCACCGCGCAGGATCTCGAGCATGCCGAGTGACATGTCCTCGACCGAGGTCGGGAACAGGTCGAGGTCCCAACCGAGCCGGTCGTCGCCGGCGTTCGCGTCGACCGAACCGAAGATGCCCGCGCCGACGGCCGTGGCGACCTCGTGGTGGAAGTCGTGACCCGACAACGTGGCGTGGTTGACCTCGATGTTGACCTTGATCTCGTCCTCGAGGCCGTACTTCTGCAGGAACGCGAACACGGTCGCGACGTCGTAGTCGTACTGGTGCTTGGTCGGCTCCATCGGCTTCGGTTCGATCAGCAGGGTGCCCTGGAACCCGATGTCGTACTTGTGCTGGACGACCATGTTCATGAACCGTCCCATCTGGTCGAGTTCACGTGTCATGTCGGTGTTGAGCAGGGTCTCGTAGCCCTCGCGACCGCCCCACAGCACGTAGTTCGACCCGCCGAGTTCGTGGGTCTTCTGCATGCAGTGCGCGACCTGCGCCGCCGCGTAGCGGAACAGGTCGGGGTCGGGGTTGGTCGACGCGCCCGACATGAAGCGTGGGTGGGAGAAGGCGTTGGTCGTGCCCCAGAGCAGCTGCACGCCGGTCTCGTCCATCTTCTGCGCGGCGTAGTCGACCATCTCGTCGAGGTACCGACAGGTCTCGGCGAAGGTCGCGCCGGCGGGGGCGATGTCGATGTCGTGGAACGAGAAGTACGGCGTGCCGAGCTTCGAGAAGAACTCGAAGGCGGCGTCCATCTTCATGCGTGCCGCGGTCATGGGGTCGAGGTCGGGGGCGACGTTCGGGTGCCAGGGCCGATCGAGGGTCCCGGCGCCGAAGATGTCGAAGCCGTCCCACGAGAACGAGTGCCAGTAGCAGACGCCGAAGCGGAGGTGCTCGGCCATCGTTCGGTCGCCGACGACCCGATCGGGCTGGTACCACCGGAACGCCAACGGGTTGGTCGACGCCGGCCCCTCGTACTCGATCCGATCGACGTTGTCGAAGAAGTCGGACATGGTGATCTCCTTGGTCTCGGCGCTCAGCCGAGTGTGACGGTCGCGCGGCTGACCGCGCGCTGGCGTTCGACGGACTCGTGACCGCTGACGGTCACGGATCCGACGTGGACGACGTCGGCCGACGAGCGGCCGACGAAGAGTTCGATGACACCGGGGTCGACGACATGGGTCATGTCGACACCGGTGTAGCCGAACGCGGCGACGGGAACGGTGAACCCGATCGTCGCCGAGTTGCCCGGGTCGAGCGTGACCCGGGCGAAGTCCTGGAGCTCGAGCACCGGACGGGTGATCGGGGCGACCGGGTCGCGGCTGTACAGCTGGACGACCTCGTCGGCCGTGCGGTCGCCGGTGTTCCGCAGCGTCACACCGATGGCGACCTCACCATCCGGGTCGACCTCGACCGGACCGATCGGATCGGGCACGATCTCGAACGTCGAGTACGACAACCCGTGACCGAACGGGTAGAGCGGTTCGTTGGAGAGGTCGACGTACTCGCCCTTCCAGTGCGACCGTCCTCCCGACACCTTGTGCGAGTAGAACACCGGCACCTGTCCGGAGCTGCGCGGGTACGACACGGGGAGGTGGCCGCCGGGGCTGGTGTCGCCGACCAGCGCCGCGGCCACGGCGTCGGCGCCGGTTTCGCCGGGCAGCCAGGCGAGCAGCACGGCATCGGCCAGGTCGTGGATCGCAGGCGACCCGATCGGGCGGCCGGCGACGAGCACGACGACGACCGGGGTGCCGGTGGCCGCGACAGCACGCACGAGGTCTTCCTGGACGCCGGGCAGGTCGAGCGATGCGACGTCGCGGCTCTCGCCCGTCGTGCAGTCGTCGGTGAGACCGGATCGTTCGCCGAGCACGAGGACGGCGACATCGGATCGGGCCGCGAGTGCGACGGCTGCGTCGAACCCTGATCGGTCGTGGCTGTTGACGTCGCATCCTCGCTCGTACTCGACGGTGCTGTCGGGGAGGTGCCGTGCGAGCGCCGCCGCGACCGTCTCGATGCGGTCGAGGTCGTCCGACTCCTCGATGCCGACGCCGTGGTCGAGTGGCATGGCGAACACATTACGACCACTCTTCAACACCTCGATCAACGACTCGACGTGGGCGAGGTAGCTGTAGTCGCCGAGTAGGTGGCGGGCGCTGTCGGCGTTCGGTCCGATCACGGCGACCGACGCCGGCCGGGCGAGCGGCAGGACGCCGTCGTTCTTGAGCAGCACGAGGCTGTCGTGCGCGATCTGCCGGGCGAGGGCGAGTTGTTCGTCGGTGCGCGTCTCGAGCCGGACAGTGCCGGTGTCGACGAACGGCTGCTCGAACAGGCCGAGCCGGAACTTGGCCTCGAGGGCGCGCCGGACGGCGACGTCGACGTCGGCCATCGAGATGTCGCCGCGCCCGATCGCGTCGGCGAGCGGCGAACCGAACGCGTCGGTGCTCGGCAACTCGACGTCGAGGCCGGCGGCGATCGCCGCGACGGCGGCGGCCGACGGATCGTCGACGACGTGGTGGTACTCGAACAGCTGCTTGATCGCGAAGTAGTCCGAGACGACCGTGCCGTCGAACCCCCACTCGCCGCGCAACACCTCGGTGAGCAGCCACCGGTTCGCGCCGCACGGCACCCCGTCGAGTTCGTGGTAGCCGTTCATGACCGACGCCAGACCGGCCTCCCGGACGGCGGCCTCGAACGGCCGCAGGTACACGTCGCGGAGTTCGCGCTCGGGCAGATGGGCCGGCGCCCAGTTCATGCCGCCCTCCGACGCCCCGTAGCCGACGAAGTGTTTGGCGGTGGCGATCACCCCGTCGGCGAGATCGTCGCCCTGGAGACCGCGGATGAACTCGACGCCCATGCGCGAAACGAGATGGGGATCTTCGCCGTAGGTCTCCTCGAGCCGACCCCACCGTGGGTCGCGACAGATGTCGAGCACGGGCGACAGCCCCTGGTGCGCGCCGACGGCACGCATCTGACGGCGGATCGTGTCGGCGAGGTGACGGTTGTGGTCGGGACGGAACGTCGACGCGACCCCGATGGCCTGCGGATAGATCGTGGCCTCGCGCGCCATCAGGCCGGAACAGATCTCCTCGTGCACGAGCGCCGGGATGCCCAGGCGGGTGTGGTCGAGCAGGTGGCGCTGGACGTCGTTCGCCAGCTCGGCGGACTGCACCGCGGTCAGGCTGCTGGCACCGCCCATCCGGGTGATGTGGCCGATGCCGTCGGCGAGGAGCGGGGTGGCCCGGTCGGCGTCGAGCCCGGCGGCATCGGCGATCTGGAAGATCCACACGCTGCCGAGCTGTGCGAGCTTCTCGTCGAGGGTCATCCGACCGAGGAGATCGTCGACGCGCTCGCCGACGGGTCGGCTCGGGTCGCGATAGGGCTCGTGGTCGTGGGTGGTCATCGTCACTCCTTGACGGCGCCGCTGGTGAGTCCGCCGATGATCTGCCGCTCGGCGAGCGCGTAGAAGAGCAGCGCCGGGATCATCGAGAGCGTCGTGTAGGCGAGCACGACGCTGTAGTCGGTGGAGAACTGGGCCGACACGTTGTTCACGCCGATGGGCAGGGTGTGCTGGTCGGGGTCGATCAGCACCAACAGCGGGAGCAGGAACGCGTTCCAGCTCCCGACGATCGTGATGACCGCGATCGTGCTGAGCACCGGCCGCGACAAGGGCAGCATGACGTGCCAGTAGAAGCGGAGCGGACCGCAGCCGTCGATGCGTGCCGCGTCCTGGAGCGACTGCGGGATCGCCCGGAAGAACGGTCGCATGATGACGATCGAGATCGGCAGCGCGAAGGCGGCCTGCGGGAGCGCCACGCCGAGCGGGTTCGACAGCAGGCCGACCTGACGCAGGACGATGAACAGCGGCAGGATCGCGACGGCGACCGGGAACAGCAGCCCGATCGTGAAGAGTCCGTACACGAGCTCACGGCCGCGGAACTCGTAGCGCGCCAGCACGAACGCCGCCATCGACGCCGCGGGGATGACGACGAGGGTCGTCAGCATGGCGATGAGGGTGCTGTTCCACACCTGGCGCCAGAAGTCGCCGGAGCGGAGCAACATCTCGTAGTTCTCCCAGATCCACGGATTCGGGAGTCCGACCGGGTCGGCCGAGAGTTGCTGGCTCGAGCGGAATCCGCCGAGCACCGAGAACACCAGCGGGACGACGATGACGGCCATCGTGACGAGCGCGACGACGTAGAGGCCGATGCGCGTCATACGCCGCCGACGGCGATAGCGGGCGAGTTCGCGATCCTGCTCAGGCACCGGGACCGGCTCCTTCGAGGTCACGCCGCAGCGCGAAGCGTTGGTAGAAGAGCGCGACGACGAGCGACAGTCCGAAGATCACGATCGAGACGGCGCTCGCGAAGCCGAACCGGCTGTCACGGAATCGGTCGTACAGGTACGTCGACATGGTCGACGAGGCGCCGATCGGACCGCCCTTGGTCGTCACCCACACCATGTCGAACAGCTGGAGCGCACCGATCACCGACAGGAACAGCGACACGCGCACCGTCGGCATGAGGAGCGGGAGCTTGACGTAGCGGAACTGTTCCCACGCCGTCGCGCCGTCGATCTGCGCCGCCTCGAGCAGTTCCTCGGGGATCTGTTGCAGGCCGGCGAGCATCAGGATCATGTGGAAGCCGAAGTACTTCCACGAGACGATGAAGAAGATGGAGTAGAGGACGACGTCGGGATCGGACAGCCAGCCCTGTGTCCAGCCGCCGAGTCCGACGCCTTCGAGGCTCTGGTCGAGGAGTCCGTTCGGTCGCAGGATCTGCCGCCACACGACGCCGGTCACCACCTCCGACAGGACGTAGGGGGCGAAGAAGATCGTCCGCATGGCGGCGCGGCCCTTGATCTTCGAGTTGAGGAGCAGCGCGAGCGCCAGGGCCGCGGGCAGCTGCAACACCAACGACAGGACGACGATGATCAGGTTGTGGGTGAGCGCCGAGCGGAAACGCTCGTCGGCGAACACGTCGCGGAAGTTGTCGAGACCGACGAACTCCTGGAGCGGGCCGAAGCCGTTCCAGTCGTAGAGGCTGTACCGGATGCTCTGGACGATCGGGTACAGCAGGAAGAGCGCGTAGAGGGCGAGCGCGGGCAGCAGGAACAGGACGATGGTCGTCCAGCGGATGCGCCCGAGGCGCGAGTGGGCAGATGCGGTCGGGTCGAGAGCCATGGCGGTAGGGGCCGGTGGGAGACTGCCGGAGCAGTCTCCCACCGGGGGGTCGGGGACGGATCAGCCGCCGGCGGTGGCGGTGATGGCTGATGCGGCGTCGGACGGTGACGTGGCGTCGGCGAAGAGCAACGCCGTCTGTTCGTTGACCTGGGCGCCGACCTCGGGCGTGAAGAACTGGTCGAGGTACTGCTGCAGGAACGTCGAGTCGGACAGGCCGGCGAAGACCGCCTGCTGGTTCGGGTCGGTCACGACGTCGCTGGCGGCGCGGTTGGCGGGCAGCGGCTGATCGGGTGAGATCTGGCGCTGCACGTCGGCGCTGACGATGTACTTCAGGAACTCGATCGTCTCCGGCGGGGCGTCCTTGCCGACGACGAAGCCGTCGACCCCACCGAAGCCCTCGGTCGGGACACCGGCACCGCCGGCGACCTCGGGGAACGGTGCCCAACCGACGGTCCACGGGATCTCCGAGGCGTCCTCGAGACCGAGTTGGGCGGCGAAGGCGCCGGGCGCCCACTGTCCCATCAGGTCCATCGCGGCGCCCTGGTTGGCCATCGTGCCGGACTCGCCGTCGGGCGCGTCCCAACCGGCGCCGAGGTAGCCCTCCTGGAACGGCTCGAGTGCGACGAGGTCGAGGATCTTCTGACCGGCCTCGACGACGCAGTCGCGGGTGAAGTCGTTGTCGCGGGCGATCTCGACCATGCCGTCCGAGCCACAGAGTCGGACCATCAGGTACGAGTACCAGAAGTGGGCCGGCCACTGGTCGCCGGCGCCGACGGCGATCGGCGTGATGCCGGCGTCCTTCAGGGTCTGAATCTGCTCGAGCAGCCCGTCCCAGGTGTCGGCCGGGGCGTCGAGGCCGGCCTGTTCGAACAGGTCGGCGTTGTACCAGAAGCCGACCATGCCGACCTTCCACGGCAGGCCGTAGAGCGCACCGTCGAACTCGAACGACCCGACGCCGGTGAGGTCACCGGTGACATCGCCGACGTCGGCGCTGATGTCCTGGACGAGTCCGGCATCGACCTGCTGGAGCAGGCCACCGCCGCCCCACGACTGGAACAGGTCGGGAACGTCACCGGCCTGCATGTTGGTCTGGATCGCCGCCTTGAACGCCTCGTTCTCCATCACCGTGATGTCGATCTGGACGTTCGGGTGGTCGGCCATGAACTGGTCGGCGACGGCCTGCCAGTTGCCCTGGCTCGGTTCGGTGTTCTGGATGTGCCACCAGTCGATGGTGACGGCCTCCATGTCGTCGGCGGGCTCCTCGGCCGGTTCGGCCGGTTCTGCCGCCGGTTCGTCGGCCGGCTCCTCCGACGGTTCGGCGGCCGGTTCGTCGGCGGTGTCGTCGGCCGGTTCCCCCGCCGGCTCGGCGTCGTCGCCGTCGTCGTCACCGCCGCACGCAGCGGCGGTGAGTCCGAGTGCCACCGTGAGCGCCAGTGCCCGGCGCACCCGGTGTGTCTTGGTCGTGATCATCACGTTCCCCCTCGTTGTTCTGGGCTGTTGGTGTGGGTCGGGCCGCACCCGGGTGGCGCGGACGGGTCGAACGGTGTGCCGGTCGGGCGATGTGGGGGCCCGACTTCGTAAACGATTTCGTAAACGGGCGCGATGAGGCCGGCGGGCATCACGAACCTCCCGCTCCTGAGCTCGGCGGGGCCGTCGAACGGCGGACGACGAGCCGCGTCGGGAGAGTGCGTCGCACGGGGCGCTCGCCGTGACGGTCGGGGTGTTCGATCAGTTCGATCAGGGTCTCGACCGCCGCCGACCCCATCGCCTGGATCGATTGGTCGATGGTGGTCAGCGGCGGTTCGGTGAGCGCCGATTCGGGGATGTTGTCGAACCCGACGACCGACAGGTCGTCGGGCACCGTCAGGCCGAGTTCGCGGGCGGTGACGATCACCTGCGCCGCCGACAGATCGTTGGCGGCGAACACGGCCGTCGGCCGATCGGGTCGATCGAGCAGGCGCCGTGACGGCTCGACTGCCGATTCGGCGGTGTAGGCACCGACCTCGATGAGGTCGGGGTCGACCTCGAGCCCGGCAGCGGCCAGCGCGGCCCGGAAGCCGTCCTCGCGGCGACTCGCCGAGACGAGGTCGCGTCGGCCGGCGAGGAAGCCGATCCGTCGGTGGCCGAGACCGATCAGGTGCTCGGTCGCGGCGACTGCCCCCTCGTAGTTCTCCGAGTCGATCGTCGGCATGGTCGAGCCGCCGAGGTGCGGGTCGACGGCGACGATCGGTTGCCCGGTCGACACCTCGACCACCGTGGGCGTGACGAGGATGATCCCGTCAGTGAGGGTGCCGCCGAGCCGCGACAGGTAGCGCTGCTCCCAGTTGCCCTCGCCGCTCATCCCGCGCGAGTAGACGACGAGTTCGAAGCCGGTGTCGCGCAGTGCCCGCGCCACGCCTTTCAGCAGCTCGGCACTGAACGGCTCGATGTCGGACACGAGGATGCCGAGCACGTTGGTGCGCTGACTCCGCAAGCTGCGGGCGACGAGACTCGACTCGTAGCCCAGCTCGTCGATGATCGCCTGGACACGCTCGATCGTCGTCCGCGACACGCCGTATCGGCCGTTGACGACGCGGGAGACCGTGGCGATCGACACGCCCGCACGGGCGGCGACGTCACCGATCGTGACGCGCGACCCGTCGGAGGTCGGCGATGAGTATCGGTTCGATTCCATCGCACCCCCCTCAGAACGCAATCGATGTCGAAATCGTTTCCGATCTTGGCAGTTGGAGCGCTCTAACGCAAGAGGGACCCGGATACGACATTTGCGACGCACCATCGTCGTTTGAAGGCGCGGCGCGACTGTGGTTCGATCGCGGCCGTGTCGACGAGTGGGCCCGGGCGGTCGTGACCAAGCCCACGATGGACGACGTGGCGCGTGCCGCCGGCGTGTCGCGAGCTCTCGTGAGCCTCGTGATGCGGGGCAGCGACAAGGTGAGCGACCGGTCGCGTGAGGCCGTCCTGGCCGCAGCGGCCGAGCTCGGCTACCGCCCGAATCTCGCGGCTCGCCATCTGGCGAGCAAGCGGACGAAGACGTTCGGCTTGCTCATCCACGATCTCAAGAACCCGTACTTCCCCGGTCTCGCCGACGGGCTCAAGGTCGCGGCCGACCGCCACGGCTACCGACTGATGATCGCCAGCGGCTTCCTCGCCGACGCGGGCGAGATCGAGGCGCTCGAGATGTTCGAGGCGTTCAACGTCGACGGTGTGATCCTGACCGGGAGTCGCCTGCCCGACGCGACGATCGAGTCGATGGCGCGCACGATGCCGACCGTGACGATCAGTCGGCCGATGCACTCCGACGTGATCGACACGGTGAACTCCGACGACTACCTCGGGGCGCGCATGGTCGTCGATCATCTCGTCGGGCTCGGGCACCGCCACATCTGCCACCTCGACGGCGGCACGTTCGCCGGAGCGATCGAGCGGCGGCGCGGCTACGAGGAGACGATGCGGGCCCATGGCCTCGAACCGCACGTCGAGGCGGGCGACTTCACCGAGGCGTCGGGGGCGACGGCCGCCGAACATGCACTGTCCGACGGACGTCCGGTCACGGCGATCTTCGCCGGCAACGACCTCAGTGCACTCGGCGCGCTCGACGTGATCGACGACGCCGGACTGCGCGTCCCCGACGACGTGTCACTCGTCGGCTACGACAACACGTTCGTCAGCGCGCTCCGCCACATCGAGTTGACGACCATCGATCAGCGCCAGCCGGAGCTCGCCGCGCTGGCCGTCGACGCGCTGGTCGGCCGCGTGACAGGCGAGCGGACCGCGGTGCAGCACATCGTGATCCCGCCGGAGCTCGTGGTGCGCAAGACGACCGCGGCGCCGCCGGGCACGGACGACCGTGGAGAGGCGGTCACACCCGGGCAGTAAGTTCGGGCACGTGATCCTCTCCGACCGCACCATCCGCGAACAGCTCGACGCCGGACGGATCGGCATCGAGCCGCTGGGCGACAACGCCATCCAGCCGTCGTCGGTCGACATCCGGCTCGACAACTCGTTCCGGGTGTTCCTGAACCACACCCGGACCGTGATCGACGTCAAGGAAGACCTCTCCGACCTGACGCGTCAGGTCGACATCGACGAGGGCGACGCGTTCATCCTCCACCCGGGCGAGTTCGTGCTCGCGTCGACCCGCGAAGTGATCACGCTCCCCGACGACCTCGTCGCACGCATCGAGGGCAAGAGCTCCCTCGCCCGCCTCGGCCTGCTCATCCATTCGAGCCTGCCCGGGTCCGAACCGGTGTACGTCGTCGAGGACGGCGAGTGGGTAGAGCGTCCGATCGAGGACGTCGTGCGCAAGCAGCTCGACGGTCACGTCGTCGCGTTCGACCCCGAGACGTTCGAGGCCGGGTTCCACCGGATCACGGGCTGGTACGAGGGACCGGCCGACAAGATCTACGAGATCGAGCTCGCGTCGGGTCGACGGGTCAGGGTCACGGCGGGGCACAACCTGTTCACGATCGACCACGACGGCCGGCTCACCAAGGTTCGGACCGGCGACCTCGCACCCGGGGCCCGGATCGCGGTGCCGCGTCGCCTCCCTGCGCCTCCGACCGCCGCGAGCTCTGCCGTCGTCGTCGTGGCCGACCTCGTTCCCGAGCCGGCACCGAACGGTCTGACGGTCACCGGCCCGACCGTCCAGTCGCGCTTCGCCACACATCCGGACGAGGTGCGATCGATCCTCGAACGCCACGGCTACGGGTCGACGGCTGCGTACTACTCGAAGGTCGGCCGACTGCCGTTCGCTGTCGCTCGCGAGGTCGACGGGCTCGTGGGGTCGCTGACGTCCGACGATCGCTTCGGCTGGCGGGGCGGCACGAACAGCGTCCCGGCCGTGATCGCTGTCGACGACGACCTCGCCTGGACGCTCGGCATGTTCGTCGCCGAGGGCTACCGCCGACCGTCCCAGATCGTGATCTCGAACACCGAGCAGGAGCGGCTCGACCGGCTCGAGACGACGTTCGCCTCGCTCGGCCTGCCCACGTACCGGTCGGAGGGAGCGATCACCGTCGCCTCGAAGGCCTGTTCGGCGCTGTTCGACTGGCTCGGGACGGGCGGCAAATCGCCGACCAAGCGTGTGCCACCGTGCGTCTTCTCCTGGCCCGAGCCACTCGCCGCAGCGTTCCTCGAGGGCCTCGTCGACGGCGACGGATCGTTCGAGGGCGGTCGCACCTCGGTCTGGACGACATCGGATGGACTGGTCGGCGACCTCCTGCTGCTCTTCGCCCGGCTCGGGCATCGCGCCGGCTCGTGCGCCCGACCCCCTCGGGGCAACGCCGTCCGGTCGTGGCAGGTGTACGCGCCGCACAACGAGCACAAGCTGCTGACCGCGGTGCCACTGCCGAACCGGCTCATCGTGTCGCTGCGAGAGGCGGCCGGACTGTCGCAGCGCGAACTCGCCGAGCTCGCGGGCTACTCCCACGCGACCGACCTGTGCAACATCGAGAATCGGTCGGGCCGCGATGCCGTTCGCCGTTCCACGCTCGAACGAGTCCGCGACGCCCTCCGCACACACGGGGACGAACGAGCTGGCCTCGGCGATCTCGACCGACTGGTCGACGGCGACCTCGCATGGGACGAGGTCGTCGCCGTCCGCGACACGGGTTCCGTCGAGACGATCTACGACATCGAGGTCCGGCCCGACGGTCGCAAGATCGAGAACTTCCTCGCCGGTCACGGAGGCGTTTTCGTGTCCAACACCGCCGGCTTCATCGACCCGGGCTTCAGCGGGCACATCACGCTCGAACTCGCCAACGTCGCGACGCTGCCGATCACGCTCTACCCCGGCATGAAGATCGGCCAGATCAGCTTCCAGCAGATGACGACGCCGGCCGACGTGCCGTACGGATCGCCGCAGCTCGGGTCGAAGTACCACGGCCAGCGCGGCCCGACACCGAGCCGCTACTTCGAGAACTTCGAACGCGACGCCGAGTAGCAGGTCCCGGTTGACAGGGGGCGCGGGTTTGTCGCAGCCTTGGAGAAACCCGCGCGACGCGCGGGCGGCCGGGCGGATGAGGGGTTCGCCGCCGGGGAGCGACACCGCCGTATGAGCAAAACCACGATCACCGGGACGCGGAGCGAATCCGTGCGTCTGATGAACCAGTCGGTGGTGTTGCGCGCCGTGCACCTGGCCGGCGAGTCGAGCCGCTCCATGCTGGTCCCCGCCACGGGGCTCACCCGCGGCGCGGTCGGCACGATCGTCGGCGACCTGGTCGACCTCCGGTTGCTCGAGGAGGAACGAGCCGGTTCCGACGGGAGCCCCGGCCGCCCGTCGACGCTCGTCCGGCCGAGTCCGCGGGCGGTCGTCGTCGCGTTCGACATCCGCGTCGAGACGGTGGCGGTCGGGGTCTTCACGCTCGGCGGACACCGGCTCGCCGCGACCCGCATCTCACGCGATCACGACCGGGGTCCCGAACACACGGTCGACGAGGTCGCCACCATCGCCCGAGGTTTGTTGGAGCTGCTGCCCCCCGACACTGTCGTCCACGGCGTCGGGGCCGCGGTCGCAGGGCTCGTGCGCCAGCACGATCAGCTCGTGGTGAGCGGGCCGAATCTCGGCTGGCGCGACGTACCGATCGGTGCACTGCTGCGAGATCGGCTCGGCGCCGACGTCCACGTGGCCGTCGGCAACGACGGCGATCTCGGTGCGCTCGCCGAGACCCGGCGTGGTGCAGCGGTCGGGCTCGCCGACGTCGTCTACCTGTCGGGCGAGGTCGGGATCGGCGGTGGCGTGATCGCCGGCGGTCGACCGCTCACGGGGTCGGCCGGGTGTTCGGGCGAGGTCGGGCACATCCCGGTGAACCCGGACGGTCTGCCCTGCAACTGCGGATCGTCCGGCTGCTGGGAGACCGAGGCCGGCGACCATGCCCTGCTGCGGCGGGTCGGGCGGAGCGACGAGATCGGCACCGCAGCGATCGAGGCCGTCGTGCACGACGCCGAGGCCGGCGATGCCGCGGTGCTGGCGGCGTTGGACGAACACGCACGTTGGGTCGCCTTCGGACTGGCCGGGGTCATGAACACCTTCGATCCCGACCTCGTCGTGTTGGGCGGCACGCTCGCTCGGATCCATCCGTACATCGCCGAGGCGGTCGACCGCGAGCTCGATCGACGCGTCTTCGACGTGATCCGCGCCCACGCTCGGGTCGTGCCGAGCGAACTCGGGATCGACGCGATGCTGACCGGAGCGGCCGAGTGGGCGTGGGAGTCGGTGCTCACCGAACCACCGCGGGCAGCGTCGGGCGTCGCGGCGTCGACGATCCTCCGACGGAGCGCTTGACCAAGAACGGGCGTTTTGTCGGAGGCTAGAACAAACGTCTGCAGGCGCAGCCGACCGAGGGGGCCGGCTCGTACGGGATCAGGGGGTGATGATCTCGCACGGCGATCTCCTGTGCCCGGCCTGCTGTCCCCGCAGCCATGACCTGCCGGTCGAACCATCGGCCGGCACATGCCCAGAAGGGGGAGACATGAGGAACAGCCTGAAGAGGGGTGTCGTGCTCGTCGCGGCGCTCGGGCTCATCGCCGCCGCATGCGGTGACGACGACGACGGTGGCGACACCACCGACGCGCCGGCCGACAGCGGCGACGAGCCCGCCGACGACGGTGGTGACACCACCGATGCGCCCGACGACGGCGGCGACGCCGCTGGTGGGAAGGTGGGGTTCATCCTGCCGGACTCGGCGTCGTCGGCTCGTTGGGAGGACTTCGACCGTCCGCTGATCGAAGCGGCGTGTGAAGAAGCCGGGATCGAGTGCCTGATCCAGAACGCCGAAGGCGACAAGGACAACATGGCCACGATCGCCGATCAGATGATCGCCGACGGCATCGGCGTGCTCGCGATCGTGAACCTCGACTCCGAGTCGGGCGCCGCGATCCAGGAGAAGGCCGCCGCGGCCGGTGTGAAGAACATCGACTACGACCGGCTCACCCTCGGCGGCTCGGCCGACGTGTACGTCAGCTTCGACAACGTC
>JAGQSS010000190.1 GCA_020439405.1 Ilumatobacter sp.
TCGTTCCTCGGCGTCACCTCCGACACCTGACCCGCACACATCGTCGTTCCTCGGCGTCACCTCCGACACCTGACCCGAACCGACCCGGGCGTCAGTTGGAGAACTGGTGGAGCTGGCCGCCTTCGGTGGCCAGCTTCTCCATGAGCGGCGAGAGCTTCCAGTGATCGCCGTCGAGTCGTTCGCCGTACTCACGGATCTTGGCGACGACCTCGGGGAGACCGACCGAGTCGGCCCAGTACATCGGGCCGCCCCGGTACACCGGCCAGCCGTAGCCGTTGACCCACACGACGTCGATGTCGCTGCCGCGGATCGCGATGTCCTCGTCGAGGATCTTCGCCCCCTCGTTCACCATCGGGTACAGGCATCGCTCGAGGACCTCCTGGTCGGAGACCTCCCGCTGCTCGTACCCCTTCGACACGGCGAACTCGCGGATCATGTCGACGACCTCGGGGTCGGGGGTGGCGGCGCGGGTCTGGGGGTCGTACGTGTAGTAGCCCCGTCCGTTCTTCTGCCCACGGCGCCCCGACTCGCAGAGGATGTCGCGCACCGACGAGCTCGATGAGGTCTCGGCCTTCCATCCGATGTCGAGACCGGCGAGGTCGCTCATCGCGAACGGACCCATGGGCAACCCGAAGTCGTAGAGCACTCGGTCGACCTGCTCGGGCGTCGCTCCCTCGAGGATGAGTCGGTTCGCCTCGATGCCGCGCTGGGCCAGGATGCGGTTGCCGATGAAGCCGGGGCAGACACGCGACAGCACGGCGACCTTGCCGATCTGCTTGCCGATCGCCATCGCGGTCCCGATCACGCTCGGCGACGTCGCCTGGCCGCGGATCACCTCGAGCAGCTTCATCACGTTCGCCGGCGAGAAGAAGTGCATCCCGATCACGCTCTCGGGTCGCGACGTCGCCGATGCGATCTCGTCGATGTCGAGGAACGAGGTGTTCGAGGCCATGATCGCCCCGGGCTTGCAGATCGTGTCGAGTTCGGCGAAGACCGACTTCTTGAGTTCCATGTCTTCGAAGACGGCTTCGATGACGAGGTCGCAGTCGGCGAAGTCGGCCTTGTCGGTCGACCCGGTGAGCAGCGACATCCGCTGTTCGACCTGCTCGGGGGTCGTCGACCGCGATCGTTCGTAGTTCTTGCGGACGACGCCGAGGCCGCGATCGAGCGACTCCTGGTCGCGCTCGACGATGGTGACCGGGATCCCGATGTTCGCGAAGTTCATCGAGATGCCGCCGCCCATCGTGCCGGCGCCCAGGACGCCGACGCGCTGCACGTCGATCAACGGGGTGTCCTTGGGGACGTCGGGGATCTTGTTGGCCGCGCGCTCGGCGAAGAAGTAGTAGCGCTGCGCACCCGACTGGGGGCCGGTCACGAGTTCACGGAAGAGTTCCTGCTCGACGCGGAGCCCCTCCTCGAAGGGCAGGTTCGCGGCGGCTTCGACGCACCGGACGTTGTACTCGGGCGCGAGGAACCCGCGGGTCTTGCGGGCGATCGACGCCCGGAAGTCGGCGAAGAGCTGCTCGTCGCCACGCGCCTCGGCGACCTTCTCGTCGCGATCGCGGACCTTCGCGAGCGGCATGTTGTCGGCGACGGCGTGCGCGGCGAACGCCAGAGCCGCGTTGCGGAGCGCGTCGAGCTCGCCGTCGACGACCTCGTCGACCAGGCCGTCGCCGAGGGCCTCGGCGGCGCTGATATGGCGGCCGGAGGTCATCATCTCGAGCGCCTTCGGCACACCGACGAGGCGCGGCAGCCGTTGGGTGCCGCCGGCTCCGGGGAGCAGACCGAGGTTGACCTCGGGCAGACCGAACTTGGCCGAGCCGAGGGCGACCCGATAGTGGGCGCACAGTGCGACCTCGAGTCCGCCACCGAGCGCCGTGCCGTGGACCGCGGCGATCACGGGCACCGGGGCGTTCTCCATCGCCGACTGCACGTCGTGCAGGCTCGGGCCCTTCGGCGCCTGGCTGAACTCGCTGATGTCGGCGCCGGCGATGAACGTGCGGCCCGCGCAGATCAGGACGATCGCGACAGCGTCGTCGGCCACCGCCTGCTCGAACCCGTCGGCGAGACCTTGGCGCACGTGCCAGCTGAGGGCGTTGACGGGCGGATTGTCGACGGTGATGACGGCGACGTCACCCTCGCGGTCGAGCGAGACGGATTCGGAGAGTTGTGCCATGACCGCAAGTCAAGCCGCGCGCGGCGCCGCGGCACGAACCCGCTCAGTCGGCGAGGCGGGCGACGATCGCGTCGATCACGCCGTCGACCAGCTCGGGCGCCGGGACGGGCGTGCCCATGTAGGGCGCGAAGTAGAGGCCGTCGGCGACGAGGCGGGTGTGGGCGGCGACCGCCGGCCCGAGTCGCTGGAGTGGGGTGTACGACCGCTCGATGATCTCGACGAGCCGGGCGTCGTACGACTCGTCGCCCGCTCCGGCAGCGTCGATCACGGCCTGCCACAGGCGGCTCGGCCGCTCGGCCGAGCCGACGGCGAGCCCGATCGTCCAGCGGACGAGCTCGGCCGGATCGTCGGGTGCGGTCGTCAGCTCGTCGTCGATCTGGGCGTCGCAACGGTCGAGCAGGCCGTGGAATAGGGCCGACTTGGTCGAGAAGTGGTATAGCAGACCGCCCTTCGAGACGCCGGCCTCGTCGGCCACCGCTTCGAGGGTGACGCCGATCGCTCCGCGCTCGACGATGAGCCGCTCGAGCGTGTCGAGGATCAGATCGCGGTTCGACGGTCGCGCCATCAGGCTCCCGTCCGACGGCGCGAACCCAGCGCCCATGCCCACATCGCCAGTGGCACGAACACCACGGCCGCAACGGTCGACGCGACACGGGTGCCATCGACGAACGCGGCGTTCGCGAGTTCGACGAGCTGTCGGCCCGCGGTGCCACCCAGGTCGGCGCCTGCGGCGTGCGCGGCGCCGAGCGTCTCGCGTGCGGACTCGATCGCGTCGGGCGGCAGTGCGGTGGCGTCGGCGATGCTCCCACGGTAGACGGTCGCCGCGATGCTGCCCAGGATCGCCGTGCCGAGTGCGATCCCGAGTTCGTTGGCCGTTTCCGACACCGAGGCACCCGCGCCGGCGCGGGCCGGCGGCAACGCCGCCATGACGCCGTCGACCGAGACCGCCATCGCCGCGCTCAGCCCGGCGTTGAGGACGAGGAGCGACGCGACGACGTGCAGCGTGGACGATGCCGTGCCGACGGTGGCGAGCATCGCGAACCCGACGCCGCCGGCGACGAGTCCGAGCGAGATCACCCGGAACGTTCCGATCCGGCGAGCGGCGGCCGGCGCGAGCAGGGTGATCGCGATGGTCGCGGCGACCGACGGCAAGAGGTTGATACCGGCTCGCATCGCCGACATCCCCGTCACGAGTTGCAGGTGCTGGGCGACGAAGTACATGGCGCCGGAGAAGCCGAAGCAGGCGACCATGTTCCCGCTGATCGCCATCGAGAAGCGCGGGATGCGGAACAGGTCGACGTCGATCATCGGATCGTCGAGGCGTCGCTGCCGTCGCACGAATCGAACGCCCGAGTACAGACCGAGGGCGAGCACGATCCACGCCGTGCTCGACGAACCGTGTTCGGCGAACGACTTCATCGCGTACACGACGGCGAACATTGCGACCATCGACAGCCCGGCGCTCGGGATGTCGAACGGCTGTGGGTCGGGATCTCGCGACTCGGGGAGCAGTCGCGGCCCGACGACGAGCAGGAGCAGGGTGACGGGAACGCCGACGAGGAACACCGACCCCCACCACGCGTGATCGAGGAGGAAGCCGCCCACGATCGGCCCGATCGCCGCACCGACCGAGAAGGCGACCGCCCAGATCGCGATCGCGAGTTGGCGCTCACCGTCGTCGGTGAACACGTTGCGGATGAGCGCCAGCGTCGAGGGCATCAACGTCGCCCCGGCGACGCCGAGGAGCGCTCGGGCGGCGATCAATGCCTCGGCGTTCGGGGCGAAGGCGGCGAGCACCGACGCCACGCTGAAGCCTGCCGCACCGAGCAGGAGCAGCCGGCGGCGGCCGATGCGGTCGCCGACGATGCCCATCGTGACGAGGAGACCGGCGAGCACGAACGAGTAGACGTCGATGATCCAGAGCATCTGGGAACTCGACGGTGACAGTGCGGTCGACAGTTCGGGGATCGCGAAGCCGAGGATCGTGGCGTCCATCGAGATGATGAGCACGGGCAGGGTCAGTGCGGCGAGCGACCACCATCGGTTCGGCGTCACCGGTGCCGTCGTCTCGATCGCGGTCTCGTACATGGCCGGTTAGTGTACCGGCCGGACGGTTGAGTTACGGCGCCGGTGCCGTCAGGTGTTCGACGTCGTCAGCCGATCGAGGAACGCCTCGACGTCGGGCGTCAACGGACCGCCGTCGGTCCGGATGTCCCACTGCTCCCCCGACCAGAACGCGGCGATCGCCTCTGCGAAGTCTTCCGCCGGCGACCCTTCCCAGTCGGACATGCGGTGACCACCGTTGCCTTCCCACACCGTTTCGGGAGCGAAACCCCGTAGCGCGGCGAACTCGGCACGCAGGTCGTCGTCGAGCCACTCGAAGTCGGCGACGTGGCCGTACTCGTGGACGATCGTCCGCACGAAGTCGTCGACGGTACGACCACGGTTGCGATACACGATCACCTCGTGGGCGGACGCGTCGGCGGTCCCGCCGGTGCCCGAGAGCAGGCCACCGACCGTGATGCTCCACTCGGGGAACCACACGTCGACCGGCACGATGCCACGGGCGATCGGGATGGCCTCGTCGATCTTGGCGACGACCTCCTCGGGCGACTCGGCGTCGGGATCGAGGGTGTACACCCGCCCGCACGTGGCGGCCACACACACCGTGTGCGCCCCCTCGTCGGCGACGAACACCCGCGCGACGAACGAGCCGTCGGCGGCGACGTCGAACTCGATCACGTCGCCCGGTGCGTCGTCGACGGTGATCGGGTCGGTCGATGCGGCACCGAACCCCTCGATCAGCGCGATCGCGTTCTCCGGGCTCGACAGGCGTTCGATCACCACGCTGCCAGCGGTCGTCGGGACGCCGGTCACGACGGTCGGCAGGTCGACCGTCAGCGGCGTTGCCGGCGGCACCGACGTGGTGGTGGTCGGCAGCGGTTCGACCGCCTCGGCGAGTTCCCGGCCGTCGCCCGACGCACAGCCGGCAAGACCGGCGCATGCGATCGCGACGACCGCGGCGTCAGCCCACCGACGGCGCATCGCTGGCGACCGGCCCCGACTCGGCAGCGGCATCGGCGGCCGCTTCGGCCTTCAACGCCGCGACCCGGGCGGCGACGTCGTCGGGTCCGGCGAAGACCAGGTCGCGGTACACCTGCAGCTCGGCGACGCTCTCACGGATGTCGTCGAGCGCACGATGGGCTCCCTGCTTCCACCCGCGGGCGCCGAGCACGTCGGGGTACCAGCGCCGGACGAGCTCCTTGATGCTCGACACGTCGACCGATCGATAGTGCAGGTACTCCTCGATCTCGGGGAGGTAGGCGGCCAGGAACCGTCGGTCGGTGCCGATCGAGTTGCCGCACAACGGCACGGTCCGTTCGGCGGGAGCGTGCTGCCGGATGAAGGCCAGCGTCTCGGCACCGGCCTGTTCGAGGCTGATCGTCGACGACTTGATCTGTTCGAGCAGGCCCGACCGGGTGTGCATGTCGACCACGAAGGGATCCATGCGGGCCAAGACGTCGTCGGGTTGGTACACCACGAGATCGGGGCCTTCGGCGACGATCTGCAAGTCGTCGTCGGTCACCAACGTCGCGATCTCGACGATCACATCGGACGTGTGATCGAGGCCGGTCATCTCCAGGTCCATCCACACCAGCATCGATCCGACTCTACCGCGAGGCCCGCGCGACGATGGGAGGGTGACGCTGCCGACCTTCGCCGAGGTGCTCGACACGCCCGGCGTGGTCGAGGAGAGCGAACTCCGCAGCCGTTTCGGGGTGATGGCGTACCACGGCGGCGGGCTCGAGACGATGACCGACGTGATCGCACGCGCCGCTGCCGAACGCGCCGGTGCGTCCTACTACGGGGTCGTCCACCCCGAGGGCTGGACCGTGCACCTCCCGTCGACACGCGTGCGCCCGTCGCAGTCGGCGCGACTCCGGGCATTCGTCGATCACGTCGACGTCGTCGTCACCGTGCACGGTTTCGGCCGGCGTGGTCTGTTCACGTCACTGCTGCTCGGCGGCACCAACCGCGAACTGGCCGGCCATGTCGCCGGCCACCTCCGCACGGCGCTCCCGGCCTACGACATCGTCGACGATCTCGACCGGATCCCGACCGAGTTGCGCGGCGTCCACCCCGACAACCCGGTCAACGTCCCACGCGGCGCAGGCGTCCAGATCGAGCTCCCGCCGCGCGTGCGCGGTTCGAGTCCGCTGTGGTGGGACTGGCACGAACCGATCGTGCCCCACACCAGGTCGCTGATCGACGGGTTGGCCCGGGCGATCTCGTCGTGGCCGCTCGACTGACCGAGCCGGACTACTCGGCGCCGAGGTGCCGCAGTGCCATCTGGGCGTACAGCTCGACGCCGACGGGCATCGCGTCCTCGTCGAACACGACGAGGTTGGAGTGGTTCGCCGGCGCCGACCGCACGTCACGGTCGGGGTGGGTGCCGCCGAGGAACATCATCGTGCCGGGGATCTCGTTGAGCACGTACGAGAAGTCTTCCGCGCCCATGATCGGGTTCGGCAGCCGATGGACCTGGCCGTCGCCGAGCACGGTCCGTGCCGTGTCGAGCGTGAAGTCGGCGAACTGGTCGTGGTTCGAGGTCACCGGGTAGCCGAGGATGATCTCGGGATCGGCGGTGGCGCCGTGCGCCTCGGCGATGTTGCTCGCGACCCGGCGCAGGTGGTCGTGCACCTTCGCGCGCGTCGCCTCGCTGACGGTCCGGATCGTGCCCTCGATCTCGGCGACGTGCGGGATGATGTTGTTCGTCGTGCCGGCCTGGATGCGACCGACGGTGACGACGGCCGGGTCGAACACGTC
>JAGQSS010000191.1 GCA_020439405.1 Ilumatobacter sp.
GTCTTGCCATGGTCGATGTGACCCATCGTGCCGATGTTCACATGCGGCTTGTTGCGCTCGAACTTCGCCTTGCTCATTCTGCTTTTCCCTTTGCCTCTGGATGTGTGGGGATCGTGGGTGGGACGGTCGTCCCACCTCTGGTAGCGCCGATCGGGATCGAACCGATGACCTTCCGATTATGAGCCGGATGCTCTGACCAACTGAGCTACGGCGCCTGGCCTGGCCCCCGCCCGGGCGAACCCGAACGGTCGGTCGAGCCCTCTGTGGGAATCGAACCCACGACACCAGCCTTACCATGGCTGTGCTCTGCCGACTGAGCTAAGAGGGCGTCTCCGGTCCGGGCGACGAGTCGCTTCGAACCGTATGTTCCGGTGCGCGGCAGCGCCACGGACCGGCGTGCAAGTGTAGCGGCGACGGCGGGGATCACACCGCGCGATCGCGCCGGATTTCCGACGGCCCCGCCGTCGAGAAGTGCCTGGTCACCGGCCGCTTCCGGTCGCCGTCGCTACGCTGACGCCGTGGCAACACCCGCCCGACCCGTGCTCGTCCGGCCCGCGACGCTCGCCGACGCCGCGGCGATCGTCGAGATCTACAACGCCGAGGTGACCGGGTCGACCGCGACGTTCGACCTGGTCGAGCGGTCGCTCGACGACCAGCGACGCTGGCTGTCGGAACGGTCGGGCGCCTTCGCCGCCGTCGTGGCCGTCGACGCGGCCTCGAAGCAGGTGCTCGGGTTCGCCGCGCTGTCGCCGTACAAGGAACGGGCCGCGTACCGGACGACCGTCGAGAACTCGGTGTACGTCCATCGTGGGCATCATCGCCGAGGGATCGCCCGACTCCTGATGGAGCACCTGATCACGCAAGCCCGCGCATCGGGCTTCCACTCGATCATCGCCCGCATCGAGGCGTCCGGCGACGCGTCGCGAGCGTTGCACGCGTCGGTCGGCTTCGAGCTGGTCGGGATCGAACGCGAGGTCGGCCGCAAGTTCAACCGCTGGCTGAGTGTCGCCGTCATGCAGCTGATGCTCTGATCGAGCCGACGGTGCCGGCCCGTCGTCAGATCGCGCACCAGGTGTCCCCCCAGGTGAAGTCCACATAGGTGTCGCCTTCGGTGATGCCGTCGAGCCCCCAGTACTGGCTCGCGCCGCCCCAGAACGGGTTGTGGATGTTCGAGGTCGAACCGCTCAGCACCACTGCATCGGTCAGCCCGGTCAGTGGCAGCCGAACCTCGTAGTACCCGGTCACCGGGTCGGGAACCACGACGGTCGTGTAGGTGAAGAGATGGCTCCCGTCGAGGCCACCCTCGTAACCCTCCACCGTGGCCTCGAACATCATCGTCTGGCCGGCGTTGCAGTACGCCGCCTCCGATGCGACCGAGGTGCCGGTCAGCACCAGCCGCGTCGCACTGTGATCGACGTCGAGTTCGAGTTGGTAGGGCTCCTCCATCGACCGCAGATCGAAACCGTAGGTGTATGTCACGTCGTCGAACGGGTAGTAGACGTCGACCACGACGATCGCGACGTCGTCCTCGGCGTCCACTGTTCCGGAGAACTCCCGGGTCGACGTGTCGTAGGAGATCGGCATGCTCGAGCTCGAGATGAACGACCAGGCGTCGAAGTCCATCGAGTACTGATGCACCGTCAACTCGGGCGTGTAGGGCTGCACCGTGGCGCCGCCGTATTCGGTGAGGAGACCTGAGATCGTGATGCCCGACGACGTACCGTCGAAGACGACGTCCGCGAACGAGGTGTGGCCGGGGGTCACAACATCGGTCAGTTCGAACGGGTCGGCACCGGGCACGTCGCTCGTGAGGACGACACGGTCGGTGCCGAGCGGCAGGAACTCCTCGAACCAGAACTCGCCGTCGCCGTCGGTGTCGACGGTGATCGAGAGGGTGTCGAGCAGGGACGTGCCGTCGTACGCGTCGACGGTCAGGTCGACCGGCCGGTCAGGACTCGGCAGGCCGAGCAGCGACACCAGTCCGGCGACGTCGATCGAGGTCGTCTCGGCGTCGAACGTTGCGGCCGTGGTGGTTCCCGGCGTCGTGTCGATCTCGGCGTCGAACCGCTCGTACGACGAGAACGACGGGCCGTACATCAGCGTGACCCGGACCGATTCGGACGCCGACGGGATCGCCCCCGTCCAGGTGTAGGCGCCGGTCGTCGGGTCGGGCACGAACGATGCGAACACGGTGCCGAGCGATCCGCCGCCGACGTCGTACGCCACGATCGACGCGGAACGTGCCGCCGGCGGCGGCGCGCCGTGGTACCCCAGCGTGCCGGCCAACGACAGGGTCGTCGTGTGGTAGTCGACGTCGACGGTCACCGTATTGAGACCGGGCAGCAGGGGGTCGAGGCTCGTCGTGGTGGTGTCGGCCGGGGTGACGCCGATCTGGGGCGTGACGGTGATGTCGGTCGCCATGCGTGGTCCGACGACGTCGATGCTGTAGGCACCGGCGGCATCGGGCGTCACGGTCACGGTCTGGTTGACCGAGTACACGCCGCCCGACTCGAACCGCTGACGCCAGGCGATGCGGAGCGACGTCGGCACGGTGATCGGCGCGTCGTCCCGGAACATCGTGCCGCTGATCCGGAGCACCGGTGGCACGTAGTCCTCCGAGAAGGTCACCTCGTTGAAGCCGTGGACCAGGGAGTCGTACGTCTGCCAGACCTCGTCGTTGCCGAGGGTGACGTGTCGCGTCCCGACCTCGACCTTCACGGTGTCGGGCGGGAAGAGGAAGAGCCGACTCGTGTACGCCCCGGTCTCGTCGGGGGTCGTCCCGATCGCGGTGCTGCTGGTGAGGACCGTGCCGCTCGCGTTGGTGTACCGGAGCGTGATCGGTTGGTCGTCGGTCTCCGGCTCCCCTCGGTCGAGGAGCGTCCCACTCAACACGACGCCGATCTGGTCGACGACGGGATCGAAATCGAGATCGTTGCGCCCGGGTGTCAGCGACGTGAACGTCGCCTGATCGGACGGCCCGCCGAATCCGAAGAACCGGGCCGTGACGGTCGTCTGCGCCGCCGAGGTCGTCGTGTAGACCCGCTCGAAACTGAACTCGCCGTTGGCGTCGGGGGTGACCGTGACCTGCTGCGACGCGAACGGGGTTCCGCCGGCGTCGACCGACTGGATCTGCAGGTAGAACGGCAGTGGGTACGGCGTGGTGCCGAGTGTGATGGTGCCGGCGATGTTCAACACCTGCACGTCGGCGATCGCATCGAAGTCGACCGTCGACGGCCCGGTCGGCACGCTGAACGACCCGGTGGGCCACGCCTCGGTGCTCCCGCCGACCCGGGCGACCACGTCGATGTCGGTGGTCCAGTACGGCAGCAGGCCGAGATCGAGTTCGTACGAGCCGTCGACGTCGTCGGGGTTCGTGAACACCGTCACCGTCTCGTCGGCGTGGCCGGCGCCACGGCGCGTCACGTCGAACGCGACGTTGCCGGTCGGCGGCACGCCGCCGAGCAGCACGACACCGGTCAACGTCACGTCGGGACGCTCGCTGATCAGGTCGGCCGTGATTGCGTTCGGCCCGTCGGCGAGCGCGGACGAGACGGTCGTCGTCGGGTCGCCGGTGCCGGCTGTGACCGTCACGGTCACGGCGGTGGTGTCGCGCGGGAACGGGCGCTCGATGGTGTAGCCACCGTCGACGGGGTCGGGTGTGACGGTGTCAGTGAACGTCGTCGCACCGAGCGCACCGTCGGTCACCGCCCAGGAGACGGAGATCGAATCGAGTGCGGCACCGTTGCGGGTGGCGGTTCCGGTGAGTGTGGCGACCGGCGGGTCGTAGACGTCGAGGAAGGTCACGTCGTTGTCGCCGGGGACGAGCCCGGTGAACGTCGTCGACGGCGGGATCTCGCCCGGCACGCCGACGAGCTGCGACACCTCCACGCTGGCCGCCGAGTTTGCGACCTCGAGGTCGATCGTGGCCACACCGCCGGCGTCGGGGGTGACGGCCGACGTCAGATCGGACAGCACGAGCCCGTCACCGTCGCGGACGACGGTTCGGATCTGCGTCGGTGCGGTCGCCGGGCCGTTGCCGTCGGCGAGCACCGCACGCACGGCGATACGCACCGGGAGAGCGACGGAGCCGCTGAAGTCGATCACGTTCGTGCCCGGCGTGAGCGGGTCGACCGTCAGGGTCGGGTAGTCCTCGGGCACCGGGCCGATCTCGGCGACGAGCGTCGAGGAAACCACCTCTTCCGGCACCTCCAGGACGAACTCGTACCGGCCGTCGAAGAAGCTCGCGAACACGGCGGGCCGGCTGGTGATCTCGTACTCCTGTCCGGTCCGGCGGACGCCGGTCGAGGTCACGACGACCGACAACGGACCGGGGACGAAACTGCCGCCCGACGTGAACACGCCGCCGACGTCGAGCACCTTCGGCGCACCGTGTTCGTCGAAGTCGATCGCGTTCGCACCGACCACCAGGCCGTCGAACTCCTGCACGGGCCGCTGCGACGGGTACCTGCCGAGGAGCCCCCAGACCTGGATGTTCTCGACCGTCGGCGGGAAGAACGTCGACCCCTCGTAGGCACCTGCGTCGGCCGTGGCTCGCACCGTCCGGCTCGCGACCTGGAATCCCGCGGTGTCGAACCCGACCACCATGATGTCGACCGGACCGTCGAGCGGGCTTCCGCCGTACGACAGTTCGCCCGACAACCCCACCACGACGGCGTCGAACGATGCGTCGAGTTCGACCGGGTTCGGGCCGTCGACCAGGTCGGGGAACGTGGCCGACGACCAGTCGGCAAAGGTGTACCCGGTGCGAATCGTGACGTCGGCCGTCGTCGAGCCGGCGGGCAACTCGAGGTCGATGCCGTAGCTGCCCGTTGCGTCGGGGGTGACGTTGCGGACCACGCTGTACCCACCGCTCGAGATCGCAACGGCGACCTGCGACGTCCATGGCGCCCCACCGGCGGTGACCACGCCGGTCAACGCGAGGATCGGCGTGCCGACGTCGATGCCGAACGTCAGATCGTTCACGCCCGGCACCAGCGGGCCCTTCGTCGCGGTCGGGTCACCGGCACGAGTGACGCCCGCCTCGGCTCGCACGGTGGCCGACGTGGCGTCGGCGGGGAGGTCGACCACGAAGGCGTACTCGCCCGTCGTCGCGTCGGGCCGAACCCAGCGCGTGCTGGTGACCGGCCCACTCGGTCGCTGCGCGGTCACGGCGAAGATCGTCGGTCCGAGGACCGACCCGTTGCGGTGCGCGGTGCCGGTGACCGACAGTGCGGGCGCGTCGACGACGATGTCGAACGTCACGCTCGCCGGACCGGCGTCGGGTGGGTCGAACCCGGTCGTGATCGGCGTGTTGAGACTCGACCCGAGCGACGACCGGAGCTCGACGGCGGTGGCGCCGAGCGGCAGCACGATGTCGGCCGTGTAGGCACCGGCCAGGTCGGGCGTCACGCCGAGTTGGCGAGTGACCGTCGCGCCGTCGGAACGTGTCGTCACCACAGAAATGGTCGCCCGATCGGGCGCGACGCCGTTGTAGAGGGCGGTGCCCCCGATGGTCAGGACGACCGGATCGTACGAGGCGTCGAACGTCCGAGCGTTGGCGCCGGCGACGAGATCGGTGAACGTCGCGTTCGACCTCGGGTCGAGATGCTGGCCGTAGTTCCAGGTCACCGTGGCCGAATCGACGTCGAGCGGTAGCGCGATCTCGGTCGCGTACCGTCCGGCACCGTCCGGGTCGACGAACAATCCGGCGCCGAGCACCGGACGACCGTCTGCGTCGATGGCGTCGAGCCGGATCGTGGTGGTCGCCGTGTACGGCAGACCGAAGGCCGACAGCGTGCCCTCGAGCTCGAGGACCGCGACCGACGTGACCGGCACCTCGATGTCGCCCGCACGGACGACCTGCCTCGTGTTGAACGGAGCCGCTTCGTCGATCGTCGTCGTGGTCGTCACCGTCGCCGCGCCGCGCGGCGTCACCTCGATGTCGACGTCGATCGGCACCATTGCACCGGTGGCGGTCACTTCGTCGACGTCGACGGCCAGACGACACAGGAAACCACCGGTCGAGTCGGTGGTCGTCGTGCACGCCGCGACGCCATCGCCGTCGACGACGACGGTCGCACCCGAGACGGCGAGCGCGGAGCCTGCGGTGAGGACCCGGCCCGTCACGTCGTAGTTGCAGCCGAGCAGGGCCGGGTCGTTGCCGATCGACAGCTCGATCGCGAACACGTCGATGGCGTAGTCGCTGTCACCGAGCTCGGCCGAGCACATCGCGTCGACGGCCGCCAACATGTCGCGCGCCTGGACCCGGTACGGCTCGAGCAGCTCCGATCCCGGTCGGGGTGGGCTCGCCGCGGCGAACTGGTCGGACACGATGCCGAACGGGGAGTCGGCGAGGTCGGTGATGCGCCACGACTCGGCGATCTCGATCACCGGATCGTGGCCGCCGCGGACATCGGCGAGTTCGTACGTCGTCCAGTTCTCGATCGGTGCGTCCGGATCGCGTACGAGGAGGTCGTTCGTCGGGTCGCCGTCGGCCAAGCCGAGCATGCCGACGTACGTGCCGTCGTCGACGACGGTGATGTCGGCGTCGATGTAGCTCCCCAAACTCGCCGTGATCGACATCGACGGGTGGTCGAACGAGTACGTGTTGCCACTGCGGCGGATGTAGCCGAACTCCGAGACGCGGATCGACACGCCGCTCGGGAGGTCGACATCGACGTCGTCGATGCGGACGCTGACGGGTCGGCCGTACATCTCGATGCGGTGGCCGTCGAACTCGACAGCGAGCGCCGTCAACGCGGTCGGTGTGAGTGCCGCGGCGACGCGTGCGAACTCGTGGCGTCCGATGACGCGCGGCCGGTCGGGATCACCGTCGACCGGTTCGGCGTAGACGTACTCGCCGAGCGTCTGGCTGTCGTAGCGCCAGCCGTCGAACTGGACCATGTGCGGGTCACCCCACGCACCACCGGTGCTGCTGCCACCACCGGGTCCCGGCGGCGGGGGCGGCGGCGGGGGCGGG
>JAGQSS010000192.1 GCA_020439405.1 Ilumatobacter sp.
CGCGACGACCGACTCACGACGCGCACGGAGGACCTCGTCGACGCCCGGGAGTGCCCGCAACGGGCCGATCGACACGATCGGGTTCGAGGGAGCGATCACGACGACATCGGCGTCCTCGATCGCCCCGAGGACGTCGGCGGTCGGCGTCGCGCCGTCGTGGTCGAACCGCACGTCGGTCACCGGGACACCGTGTCGGAGCCGCACGAAGTAGTCCTGGAACGGGACCTCTCGGCCGGCCTCCTCGCCGTCGCCGCCGAGCGTCACGAGCGTGCGGAATCGGTCGTCGGTGACCGGCAGCATCCGGAGCGCGAGCCCCCAGGCTCGGGCGATCTCGGCGGTCACCTCGGTGAGCGACGCCCCCTCGGCGAGGCGAGCCGTCCGGTAGAAGTGGGTGGCGAGATCGGTGTCTCCCAGGTTGAACCAGGTCGGGGCCGCCGAGGAGTCGTCGGGCCGCACCTCGGCGTACCGGCCGAGCGCCGCCATCGCGTTCCATGTCTCCCCGGCGAGTCCCCAGCCGCGCTCGTCGTCGGTGGCACCGGCGAGGGTGTACGTGATCGTGTCGAGGTCGGGCGAGATCGACAGCCCGTGGAGCACCGTGTCGTCGGCGGTGTTGACGATCGCCGTGACATCGGTCGGGTCGACGACCTCGAGGAGCCCACGGAGGAACCGTGCCGCCCCGACGCCGCCGCAGAGCACCGTGACGTTCACGCCGACCCCAGGGCGGTCGTGTAGAGGTCGACGAGTCCGGCCGCGGTCGCGTCCCAGTCGAACCGCTGGACGTTGCGATAGCCGGCCTCGATCAGCATCAGCCGCCCCGCCCCGCCGAGCACCCCGTCGAGTGCATCCGCGAACGACGCCGCCGACCGTTCCGTGCCGTCGACGAGGACGGCTGCGGAGCCGGCGATCTCGGGGATCGAGCCGACCCCAGTGGCCACCACCGGCGTGCCGGCCGCCTGCGCCTCCAGCACCGGGAAGCCGAACCCCTCGTCGATCGACGGGTAGGCGAGTGCGGCGGCATGACGGAGCAGCCAGGCCTTGACGTCGTCGTCGACCACGCCCAGCCGGACGACGCCACGCTCGTCGTCGAGCCCGTCGATCGCCGCCGAGACGGCGTCGGAGTCGTCGCCCGGGGCGCCCGCGAGCGCCAGTCGGAGATCGGGATGCCGTTCACGGAGGAGCCCGAACGCCTCGACGAGCATGGGCAGGCCCTTGCGACGCTCCTCCGTGCCGATCGCGAGCACGAACGTCGACCCACGCAGCGCGTCGACCGGTGCAGCGGTCGACGCGTCGGACGACGGTGGTGCACCGAGCGGGACGACCCGGATGCGGTCGGTCGACAGCAACTCGGTGACCGACCGGGCCGTGACGTCGGAGGTCGCATGGACCCACGCACCGCGCCGGACGGCTCGGCGGAGGTTCTCACCGGCGCGTCGGACCACGGGCGACGCTCGATCGGGGTGTCGGAGGAACCAGCAGTCGTACACGGTGACCACGGCCGGGACCAGCGTCGGCGGGACGACGTAGTTCGTGCCGTGGACGAGGTCGGCGGCGTCGAGCCAGCGGTCGGCTCGGGGGTGATCGGTCCGCGACCACACGTGCGACGCGACGATGCCGGGGAGCGGCAGGCGTCGGTGGCCCGCCCGGGGCGTCGACCGTCCACTCACGAGGTAGGGCACGAGCTCGACGTCGGTGCGGGCGTCGAGGGCAGCGATCGTGCCCGCCGCCGCGACACCGACACCGGTGCGGTGGCCGTACAGGGGCCCGGCGTCGATCGCGACCTTCATCGGGCCGACACGGTATCCGGCACAGGTCTGCTCCGGACGGTCACCGGAGACGCGTCGCGGCCTGCTCGACCCGGTCGAGGAAGGTGGCCCGCTTCGCCGAGGAGCACGTGTCGATGCCGTAGATCGCAACCCAGCGGGTGCGGACCCGACGGCTGCACATCGCGCGCAACGACCGGATGATCGTCCGTTTGCCCGACTCGCCCTCGAGGATGTTGACCCACTTCGAGCTGCCGTGGCTCGTGACGATCAGCAGGCGTCGGACGTCGCGGAGCAGCGGCTTCACGAGGTTCGACCCCTCGGGAAGCTCCCACGCCACACCCGAGGCCCACACGCGGTCCATCCAGCCCTTGAGCATCGCCGGCTGGCCGCTCCACCAGGTCGGGTAGACGAACACGATCGCCTCCGCCCAACGCAGGTCGTCGGCGTAGCGCTCGAGTCCGGCGGCGACCCCCGGCTCGTGATGGTGCGCGATCTCGTCGGCCGTCAGCTCGGGCTCGAACCCCTCGGCGTAGAGGTCGGTCAGGCGCACGTCGTGACCGGCCTTGCGCAGGCCGGCGAGTGTGCGGTCGCGCATCGCGGCGCCGAACGAGTCGGGATTCGGATGGCAGTAGACGACGAGGGTGCGCATCACCACGACCCGACCTTCGACTCGACCTTGGCGAGGAACGCCTGACGGTCGGCGTCGGTGGAGGTGTCGATCCCGTACAGGGCGAGCCAACTCGGGTGCGCCTTCCAACCGCACGACATCCGCAGCGCCCGCGACAGCACACGCCGCCCGTTGTCGTTCATCAGCATCGCGTAGTGACGGGGCGACCCCCACGTGCTGACACCCACGATGCGGCGGACGTGTCGGAGCCCCGGACGCACCTTGCCGGTGCGCTCGTCGAACGTGAACCCGACCCCGGGCACCATGGTGCGCTCGAGCCATCCCTTGAGGATCGCCGGGAGACCGCTCCACCAGGTCGGGTAGACGAACACGAGGAGTTCGGAACGCTGGAGCAGCGCGACATGACGCTCGACGATCGGGTCGAGGATCGGGTCGTCGGTGTCGTAGGCGATCCGTTCCTCGACCGACATCGCGGCGCGAAAGCCCTCGGCGTAGAGGTCGATGGTCGTCACCTCGTGCCCGCTCGACTGCAGGCCGCGTTCGGCGGCCGCGGCGGCGGCGTGACAGAAGCTGGTGTCGCTCGGATGGGCGATCACGATGAGGGCCTTCATACCGACCCACCCAGTTTGCTCAGCAGGCGATCGCGAACCACGGGCCATTCGTCACTGATCACCGAGTAGACCGCCGCTTGCCTGGGCGACGGCTCGTCGGCATCGGCCACGAGTCGGTGATTGCGCAGGATCCCCTCGAAGGACGCGCCGACCGACTCGATGCCGCCCCGGCTGCGGGCGTTGCGCGCGTCGGTGACGATCTGGACCCTCCACACACCGAAGGTCTCGAAGGCGTGGCGGAACAGGAGGAACTTCGCCTCGGTGTTGATCCCCGTGCCCTGCGCCGAACGGGCCAGCCACGTGCCACCGATCTCGACCTCGTCGGGGACCGGGCGTCCGCGCCACCAGTGCATGTCGAGATAGCGGGTGCACCCGACGGCCCGGCCCGACGCGACATCGATCTGGGCGAACGGCAGGACGGTGCCGGCCGCGTGGTCGGCCAGGAGTGCCGACACGTAGTCGCGTGTCGCCGATGTTCCGTCGGGGACCCAGGTCAGGCCGTACGTCGACCGATCGGCACCCGCCGCCTCGGCGAGATCGTCGACGTGATCGAGCGACAGCGGTTCGAGACGCACCCTCGCTCCCTCCAACGTGGTCGGCTCGAGGGGGAGCGGCATCGTGCACAACGTAGTCGTCGTCGGCACGTCACGACGTATGTGCCACACTCCACCGATGACCAGCGACCCGTTCGGTCTCCGGAACCTCGATCTCGACGACCTGCGGGCACGGCGGGTGGCGAAGTGGCAGGCGCACCCGAATCGGTTCGCCGCGTGGGTGGCCGACATGGACTTCCCCGTCGCACCGCCGATCGCGGCGGCGCTGCACGAACTCGTCGACCGGCACGAGCTGGGCTACCCGAACTGGGGTGGACCGTACGCGCCGTCGCCCGCGGCGAAGCTCTTCCCCGAGCGGATGAGCGAGCGCTACGGCTGGGCTATCGACATGGATCGTGTGCACGACCTCGTCGACGTCATCCAGGGCGTTCGTGCCGCGATCCACCACCGGTCGGTACCGGGCGACGGCATCGTGCTCCACCTGCCGGCCTACCACCCGTTCCTCGACTCGATCGAGGCGTCCGGGCGACGGCTGCTCGGCGTCGCTCGGGACGGCGACGGGTTCGACTACGACGACCTCGACGAACGGCTCCGACACGATCACACGGCCCGGATCTGGATCCTTTGTCACCCGCACAACCCGTTGGGCCACGTGTTCGAGCGGGACGAACTCGAGCGGATCGCCGAGATCGCAGCACGCCACGACCTGCTCGTGATCTCCGACGAGATCCACGCCGACATCACCATGCCGGGCCACGTCCACGTCCCGTTCGCCTCGCTCGGCGACGAGGTCGCGTCCCGCACCGTGACGGTGACGTCGGCATCGAAGGCGTTCAACCTGGCCGGGCTGCGGTGGGCGGTCACCCACGCCGGTGATCGCCGCTTCCACGACGCGTTGACCACGTTGCCCGGTCATTACCTCGGCGCTGCCAACGTCATGGCGGTGACCGCGGCCGTCGCTGCATGGACCGAGTGTGCGCCGTGGCTCGACGCGGTGATCGACGTCGTCGACGAGAACCGTCGCCGGCTCGTCGACCTGATCGACGAACACCTGCCGGGCGCGCGATACCGGCCGCCCGACGCGACCTACCTGGCGTGGCTCGACGTGTCGGCACTCGACCTCGGCGACGACCCCGCCGAGGTGTTCCGGGAGCGCGGCGTCGAGGTGAGCGCCGGGCCACAGTTCGGTCGGGGCGGGGAGGGGCACGTCCGACTCAACCTGGCGACGAGCCCCGACGTCCTCGGCGCCACCGTGGCGGCCATGGCGGGCTGAGGGACGTTCGACCCTTTTCGTGTTTGTTTCCCGGAGCGACGATGTCGGGATGACCGCACGGGCCTACCGTGGTGTCCTGTCGTGCTGAACGGACCATTCGCCCTCGCCCTCACCGCCGGCATGGCGGCGACCGTGAACCCGTGTGGCTTCGCGCTCCTGCCCGCCTACCTCTCGGCCTTCGTCGGCCTCGACGACTCGACGGCACGCACGACCGCCGTGGCCCGCGGTCTCAAGGTGTCGGTCGTGCTGACCGCCGGGTTCATCACCGTGTTCGGCATCTTCGGCCTGGTGATCTCCGGCGTCGCGAGCGAACTCCAGCGGTACCTGCCCTGGGCCACGATCGTGATCGGGATCGGCCTCGTCGGGCTCGGCATCTACCTGCTCACCGGCCGTCAGATCGTCCTCAACATCCCCAAGCTGCAGAAGGGCGGCTCCGACGGCACCCTGCTGTCGATGTTCCTGTTCGGCGTGTCGTACGCCGTCGCCTCGCTGTCGTGCACGATCGGGCCGTTCCTCGCCGTCACGTCGACGACGTTCCGCAACGAGAACTATCTGTCGGGCGTCATGGTGTTCGTCCTCTACGGCCTCGGCATGGGGCTCGTCGTGAGCGTCCTGACGATGGCGGTGGCGCTGGCCAAGGACGGCATGGTGGCTCGCTTCAGGTCGCTGCTCCCGAAGATGAACATGATCGCGGGCGTCCTGCTCGTCGTCGCCGGCCTGTACGTCGCCTACTACGGGTACTACGAGGTCCGGCTGTTCTTCTTCGACGGCGCACTCGACGACCCGGTCATCGACGCCGGCGAGCGGGTCCAGTCGTGGCTCCAGGGCCTGATGCCCGACACCGGGAACTATTGGCAGTGGGTGATCGGCGCCGTGGTGCTGCTCGCGGCCGGCATCGGTTGGACGGCCTACCGCACCCGACGGCGTGCCGACGCCGAGCCGGTGGCGATCGACGAACCCGCCGACGTCGAAACGGTCTGAGACTCAGCCGTCGAAGTCGGTCGGCACCGGTCGGCCGAGTTCTTCGAGACGTCGCCGCATCGGGATCGGGACGGTGGCCGGCGCACCGGCCCGACGGTCGGCCACGACCTGTCCGTGCTCGTCCCACACGTGACAGGAGTTCAGGACCCGCGCCAGCTGGTCGTCGTCCGACGCCCGGTTCCGCGTGGCGATCGGGTCGTCGTCGCCGGCCTGTTTCGCGATCGCAGCACGCATCGACCAGAAACACTGCACGGCGACCGGGGCCATGGCCTGCAACAGCGCGGTGGTGTGGGTGCACCCACGGGGGCCGCCGAACAGTTCGCGGACCCGATGGGTGAACCCGCGTGCGATCGAGAGTCCGACCAGCTCGCCGTAGTGGTCGGCGATCGACGGGCAGACCGAGTTCGGATGCGATTCGAACGCCACGTGGGCGGCGACGATCTCCAGGCTCGGGAACTCGACCTCGAAGCCGAGTTGCATGTGGTGGATCGTCAGCGGGTCCGGATCGCCCGGCACGTACAGCCCGGGCGGCTTCTGGTCGCGCACCGCGCCGTGGATCGCGATCCGGTCGACCGCGAGCTGGTACGCCCGCACCCGGTACTCGCGGTCGTGCAGGACCTCGAGCGCGTCGGGTGGCGGAGGCGGGAGGATGTCGTCGGTCGCGAACGAAGTCACCCCGCCGATCTAGCAGAGCGGCGGGGTGATCGCGGAGCCGAACGGGTCGGCGGTGTCGGCGACGACGGCGTCGTGACGGTTACGAGAGCTGTGCCTCGAGGGTGTCGACGGCCATCTGGAGCTGGGCCGGGAGCTTGTCGCCGAACTTGGCGTAGTGCTCGCGGATCTGCGGGATGGCGGCCTGCCATCCGGCGGCGTCGACCGACAACAGCGCCTCGAGATCGGCGGCATCGACCTCGAGGCCGTCGAGGTCGAGGGCCTCCTGCGTCGGGAGACGTCCGATCGGCGTGTCGACGACCGTCGAGCCGCCGTCGCACCGCTCGAAGACCCACTTGAGCACGCGGCTGTTCTCACCGAATCCGGGCCACAGGAAGCGTCCCTCGTCGTCGCGGCGGAACCAGTTGACGAAGAAGATCTTCGGCAGGTTGTTCGGGTCGGTGGCCTTGCCGATCGTGAGCCAGTGGGCGAAGTAGTCGGCGTAGTTGTAGC
>JAGQSS010000193.1 GCA_020439405.1 Ilumatobacter sp.
CGTCTGCCAGCTCACACCCTCGATCGGCGGTGGCGGCTCGAAGTCGGGCGGTGCGTCGACGACCCAGATGTCCTCGTCGTCCAGCGCGCCGGTCGCCATCGCCTGCTCGGCCTCTCGGCGGGGCGCGTACTCGACCGGAGCGACACCGACGCCGGGATTCCGTTCGGCCGCGTCGGCCCAGTCGAGGGTCACCCGATCGAGCCGTTTGGCGTCGACGAAGCAGCGCAACTCCGTGCCGGCCTGGGCGAGGTGGGTTGCGTAGTCGGGTACGACCTGCCCGCCGAGTTCGATCGAGTAGGGCTCGTCGCCGGGCACCGTCACCGTCGCGGCGATGGTCGTCGACTGTGCGAGTCCGCCGAGGTGGCTCCGCTGCGAGAACTGCTCGATGCGGGCACGCGCCTCGATCCCCTTCTCGAGTGCCTTCTTCCGCCCGTCGGAGGTGTCGATGATGCCCGTGCCCTCCCAGTCCTTCACCATCTTCCAGCCGTGGGTGATCGTGTCGCCGTCGACGCCCTGGGCCGACATCGTGCGCTCCCAGTCGATCACGATGTCGTCGCCGCGCTCGAACAGATCGACGATCATGCCGAGCCGGATGCGGTCGGCGGGCATCAGGTTCTGCCGGACCGCCGCCCGGCGACCTCCCGCGCCGACGGCCACCACGAACTCGTGGACGAGGTGTTTGGTGTCGTCGCTCGACACCTCGCTCACCCGGATCGCGACGACCTTGCCGGACGTGCGCGAACCCTTCGAGACGACCCGGTCCGGATTGCTCCCGAACAACCCCATGTCCCGCTCCGTTCGTCGGACGGCGGCCCGTGCTCGGCGAGCGTCGGCAAGCCCCGTCCTGACCGCAGTGATCGTAGATCCGGCTGGACCCGGCCGCCACCGGAAATCCGGTGGCGGCCCGATCGGTCAGAGACGGATCGTCCGGTCGGCCGACGGCTCGAGCCGGTCGTCGTGGGTCGAGACGAGGACGATCCGCCCGTCGTCGGCGATGCCGCGGAGCAGGCCGCGGACGACGTCGACCTGGTCGCGGTCGAGGTGTGCCGTCGGCTCGTCGGCGAGGATCACCGGAGCATCGGTCGCCAGCGCTCGCGCGATCGCGACCCGCTGCTGCTGCCCACCCGACATCGCGGCCGGTCGATGCTCGAGGCGGTGTTCCATGCCGAGCTCGGTGAGCAGGTCGCGGGCACGACGAGCGGCGTCGCGTCGACTCCGTCCGGCGAGGAGGAGCGGCACGGTCACGTTGTCGACGGCCGAGAGGGCCGGCAACAGGTTGAAGGCCTGGAACACGACGCCGACCCGGGTCTGACGGTGTCGCATCAAGGCGGGGCCCGACAGTGCGGCGACGTCGTCGCCGTCGAGGCGGATCGCGCCGGCGGCCGGCGTGAGCAGGCCGGCGACGGCGCTCAGGAGCGACGTCTTGCCGCAGCCGCTCGGACCGTGGAGCAGGGCGAACTCACCCGACTCGACGATCAGGTCGAGGTCGGTGATCGGCTCGACCGTGTGGCCGCCCTGCTCGTACCGGATGGTGAGACGTTCGATGTCGAGTTTCATGACGTGCCTCCGAAGGCGAGAACGGGATCGATGCGGATGATGCGGCGGACGGCGAGCACGCTCGCGACGACGCCGACGACGAGTGCGACGACGAGAAGTTGGACGTAGGCAGCCGGCGGGACGTTGACGGGGAAGCTGAACGACGGCGCGATGAGTCGGCTGACGCCGACGGCGAGTGCCGCGCTGACGGTCGCCACGATCGACGACTGGACGACCAGAGATCCGACGATCGCACGATCGGTCGACCCGAGCGCCTTCAACGTGGCGAAGTCACGGGTGCGCTCGAGCACCGTCAGGAAGACGATGCCCGCCACCACCCCGGCGGCCATCAACCACAGCAGCACGTTGACGGTGGTGATCGTGTCGGTCGAGCTCTTGATCACCCGTTCGAAGTCCGCCAGCACGTCGTCGTCACCGAGCACGTCGAAGCCGTCGGCACCGACGGCCCCAGGGTCCAACTCGCCCTGCACGACGACCGTCGAGGCGACGTCCTGGCCGGCGAACAGCAGTCGCTGCACCTCCTCGAGCGGGAGGAAGATCGTCGGCGAGCTGAAGTAGAACGAGGTGTCGGCGACCTCACCGGTGATCGGCACGGCATGGCCGCCGATCTCGACCCGGTCGCCGATCCGGCGGCCGAGCGAGACGTCGGCGATCGCGCCGTCGGGTCCGTCGTTGCGAGCCGCTCGCAGTTCGGCGGGCGACATCGTCGAGGCCGGATCGTGGCCGACGATGTTGACGTCGCGGCCGTCGATCGAGATCCGCCCGATGAGGATCGCCGTTGCATCGTCGGACCCGGCGGCCCGTGCCGCGGCGAGCGCTGCCGAGCGATCGAGCACTTGGGTCGACGTGAAGGGTCCGCTGACGCCGCTCGGGACGATCCACTCGTCGGCGCCGAACAGGGCGACCGTGTTGCGGCCCTCCTGGCGGAGTTGGTTCGTGACGCCCGTCATCGTGAGGGCGAGCCCGAACGCGAGGGCGGCGACGATGACGACGACCACGAACCGACGGCGCCGCCACGCGAGGTCGACGAGGCCGAGCCGGATCATGACCGACCACCCGGTGTGCCGAACGCCGCGGCGACGAGTCGGGCATAGCGACGTCGAGTGAGACGCTCGACGATCCGCATGGCGACGGGTGCGTCGGCGAGCACACGAGCGGCCGTGTCGGCCGGTGCCGTCGCCACGAACCACGGCACCGTGAAGAACGCATGCCGAAGGGGCACCGATCGGATCGCGGCGGCGTCGAGCACGACGTACTCGTCGGCCGAGAAGTGACGTTCGAACATCGGGAGCACGTCGCTGTCCTCGACGGTCAGGTGGTCGGCGAGTTCACGGTCGAGCACGTCCGCTGCTGCGGCCGCACCGGCGACGTCGCCGTCGTCGAGCGATCGTGACAGGGCGTTCATCGTCTCGTCGAGGCGATGGTGATCGGCGTCCATCGCCGCCCGGTACTGGCCGTAGGCGGGGACGCGGGCGTCGAGGGCCGGGAAGAAGAGTTCGTCCTCGTTGCGATGATGGATCTCGAGTTCGGCCCGGTAACCGGTGAACCAGCGCTGCAACGCGGCCACGCGTCGGCGGTCGTCGGGACGGACCGTGCGGAGTGCGTCGGCGAGTGCGGTCGCCGATGCACGCAGGGCGGAGTGGGCCGCTCGATAGGCGGACAGATCGGGGACCGTGGTCGGGTCCCCCGCTGCCGCCGGTGCGGTGTTCGGGGCTGGAGTGTCGTACATGAGGACGACTCTGCGGACGCGCCCTTGTCGTCCGCTGAACGGCCACTTGCCGCCCAGTCACCGCCGGCGGGCGGATCCCCGACCGACGGGTTACGGAGCCAGTTCGCCGAGCCTGCGGTGCACGTACAGCAGGCGGTGGCGGGTGGCGATGGCCCGTGCCTGCTCGTACGCGACACCGGCCGCGTCGGTGTCGCCGATGCCGTGGAGGAACTCGCCGTGCCACACGTGTGTCCGGGCGAGCCACGCCACGGCACCCGCACGGCGTGCGCTGTCGAACGCCCGATCGAACCAGCGCGCTGCAGCGTCGTGATCGCCGTCGGCGGCGGCGAGACGGGCGAGTGCCAACGACCCGAACCCGCAGCTCACGGGCGACGTGCCACCGCCGGCCCACCGGTCTTCGAACCCGTCGAGGACGGCGGCGATGGCGTCGGCCTCGCCACGTCGTCCGAGCTCGACGCGGACGTGGAGCGCCGCGGTTGCGCTGCACAGACGCATGTAGTCGTCGGGGAACCCGGTGTCGGGCGGCACCAGGTCGACGAGCGCGACGGCGCGTTCGGGAAGGCCGGCCTCGAGCGCGCCGAAGGCGAGGATCTCGGCCGTCGATCGCTGGTAGCCGCCGAGGTCGAGCCGGTTCACCACGGCGTCGAGCAGCTGTTCGAAGCCGCCTCGATCGACGGTGAGCGCGACCTTTCCCGAGAGCATCAGGACGTCCGCGTCGTACTGGCGTCGACGGCGGTGCAGTGCGAACGCGTCGTCGCCGAGCTTCGCGGCTTCCTCGTAGCGGCCGGTCGCGTTGGCGAGGGTGGCCGCGAACCACAGGTGCTGGCTCCAGAGCCGCGTGCCGCCGGTCGGGGCGAGCGCTGCCTTGCCGGCCTCGACGTGGCGTGCGGCAGCGTCGAGATCGCCCACCTCGAGACACGCTTCCCCGGCGTGGTGGTGAGCCGCGTACTCGAGTTCGACCGAGAGCCGATGCGTGGCCAAGATCGCGAGCATCTCGTCGGCGGCGGACCGGCGTCGTTCGAGATCGCCGGGGCGTTTCGGCAGGATCGTGCCGTTGAGCGCCAGCGCGAGCAGGTGCGGGTCGCCCGTCCGGCGAGCGACCTCGACAGAACGTTCGCATGCGCTCGCGTGCCGGTCGGCGTCAGCGAAGACGAGTTCGCCCGGCAGCGCGCCGAGCAGGAGCGCCGCACGGGGATCGTCGGCCGGGAGGAGCTCGATGGTCCGTTCGAGGGCGGCGATCACGTCGTGGTTCACGTCGCCGTAGCGCTCGATGCTCCACACGTTCGCGGTGTTGAGCAGGCCGGCGGCTCGGGCCATGCGGTCGACGTCGCCGATCGTGTGAGCGGCGCGAATCGCCACGAGGATCGGCCCCTTCGCCTGCCGCTCCATGTCGACGCGGACGAGGCATCGCGCCTGCTCGATCAACGCGTCGACACGGGTCTCGACGTCGGCCGGACGCGCCCGCCGTGCGACATCTGCGACGAGCGCCCAGTGTGCGGCCGCGTCCTCGTGCCCCGACCATGCCGACGCCTGTTCGGCGGCGGCGCGACCGGCGTCGATCGCCAGGTCGGCGGTGCCGTCGAGGATCCCGGCCACCGCGTGGTGCGCGATCCGGGCGGCGTCGACGCCGAACGAGTCGCCGGCGCGTTCGGCGAGCGACCGTGCTGCGGCCGCGTGCATCACGGCACGGCGTGCGTCGTTGACCTCGCCGGCCAGCGCATCGGCCACGAGCGCGTGCGAGAACTGCGGCTCGTCCGTGCTGCCGACCAACAGCCCCGCCTCGAACGCTGGAGCGAGGGCCGCCAGCGCGTCGAGGGCCGAGCAGCCTGCGGCGTCGGCGATGACGACCGTGGGCGTCGCGCTGCCGAGGACGGCGGCGATCGACAGGAGCCGTTGTGTCGTCGCATCGAGTTGTGAGACGCGTCGACGGACGACCAGCTGGACGGCAGGCGGGATCGTTCGTGCGTTGGCGGCCGTCGCCGCGTCGGCCAGCCCACCGTTGGCGGCCAGCAGTTCGGTCACCTCGTGCACGAACAACGGGTTGCCGCCCGTTCGTTCGTGGACGATGGTCGGCACACCCTCGGCGATCGGGGTGTCGAGCCGGCCGAGCCACTGTTCGATGTCGTCGGCCGACAGCGGGTCGAGCACGAACTGGTGGGCGTTGGGGACCCGGCCGAGTTCGACCAGCGCGTCGACGAGCGCCGGATCGGCGTCGCCCGGAAATGGACGACAGGTGGCGATCACGACCAACGGAAGGGTGGCGAGATCGACCGTCACGTACTGGATCAAGCGGAGCGTGTCGGCGTCGGCCCACTGGAGGTCGTCGACCACGACCAGGACCGGTTCGACGGACTGGCTGACCTGCCGAACGATGGCATCGAAGCGTCGCGTGCGGTCGTCGTCGGACGGCTCCTCGGATGTCGCGGTCCGGTCGAGGCCGAGCCACCGGGGGGCGCTCTCCCGCTGCTCGGCACACCGCACCCACGACACGGTCCAGCCCCGGGCGCGGGCGAACTCGACCGCCGCCGAGGCGAACGCTGTCTTGCCGATACCGGGTTCGCCCGACACCACGATCGCTCCCCCGACACCGGTCGACGCCGAGAGCACCTGCGTCACGGCCTCCAGCTCCCGGTCGCGCCCGACGAGCTCGCGGACCCGACCCGGTGTGGCCGGCGGTGCTGACGTGGTCGGTGTCGCCGGTGTGGCGGCGACGGTCGTCAGGTGGGGCGCGTGATCGAGGATGTCGCGTTCGAGGCGCTCCAGGTCGGGTCCGGGCTCGAGACCGGTCCGTTCGCGGAGCGCACGCCGGCAGCGGGCGATGACGTCGAGCGCGTCGGCCTGGCGGCGATCGGCGTAGTAGGCGCGCGCCAGGAGCCACGCCGAACGCTCTCGGTCCGGGTGGTCCCGCACGACCCACTCCAGCAGCGACACCGCCGCGGTGGCATCGCCGACGTCGAGATACGCCGACGCGGCCGCGTCGATCGCGCCGATCCGCGCCGCGTCGATCCGACGGGCGGCATCGACCACGAATGGGAGATCGGCGAACTCGGGGAGGAGCGGCGTGTCGGCGAGTTCGATCGCCGCCCGGAGTCGGTCGGCCCCGGCGCGCGGTTCGCCCCCGTCGATGAGCGCCCGGGCGGCTCGGACCTCGAGATCGAACCGTTCGACGTCGATGTCGTCCGCGGCGATGTCGAGCACGTAGCCGGGACGTCGCGTGACCAACACCGTGGCGTCGCGAGCCTCACGACCGGGATCGAGGATCCGGCGGAGTCGCGAGACATAGGCCTGCAGCGAGGTGATCGCGCCCTCGTCGTCGTCGAAGAGCAGCTCGATGAACCGGTCGGTCGACACGACGTGGCGCGCCTCCAGGGCCAACATCGCGAGGACCGCCCGCTGCTTCGGTGGACCGAGGTCGAGCAGCCGGCCGTCGACCTCCACACGCAACCCGCCGAACAGCCACACCCGGGGCGTGGCGCTATCGGAACCTGCCGACACCCCACCCGTGCCTCGCGCCACGCCGGGATCGTACGCCAGGCCGAGCTGTGCGACGTGCAGCTCGACGGTCTTCGCGCCACGGACCGCCCCGGGCGAATCCACTCGGCACTCTCGGTCCGTAGGTTGATGACATGTCTGCCGCCGTCCGTTTCGAGGTCCGCACGAGTTTCGACGCCCCAC
>JAGQSS010000194.1 GCA_020439405.1 Ilumatobacter sp.
TGGTCGGCGAGCGCGACGCCGTCACCGAACTCGGTCTCATCTGACCGACCACGCTCTCGTTCGCGTCGCGTCGGGTCCCGAAATCCGGGTCCCGACGCGACGTGTGCGTTTTCGGGGCAGCCGTCGTTAAATCCGACTTGTCAGGTCAAGATTTCTCGGCGTAGTGTTCGCGCCCATGAGCGAGAACTGGGGTTTCGAGACCAAGCAGATCCACGTCGGGGGTGACCCCGACCCGGCGACCGGCGCACGTGCGGTGCCGATCTATCAGACGACGTCGTTCGAGTTCCGCGACACCGACCACGCTGCGAACCTGTTCGCGCTGGCCGAGGTCGGGAACATCTACACGCGCATCATGAACCCGACCCAGGGGGCGCTCGAGGCCCGTCTGTCGGCGCTCGAGGGCGGCTGCACCACCGCGATCGGCATCCCCGGCGCGTTGGCGGTGGCGTCGGGTCAGGCGGCGGCGACGCTCGCGTTCCTCACCTTGTGCGAGTCGGGCGACCACATCGTCGCCTCGGCGTCGCTCTACGGCGGCACGTACAACCTGTTGCACTACACCCTGCCCAAGATGGGCATCCAGGTCACGTTCCTCGACGACCCGCACGACCTCGATGCGTGGCGCGGCGCCGTCCAGGACAACACCAAGGCGTTCTTCGGCGAGGTGCTGCCGAACCCGAAGAACGACGTGTTCGACATCGAAGGTGTGTCGGGTGTCGCTCACGACAACGGGATCCCGCTGATCGTCGACAACACGGTCCCGACGCCGTACCTCATCCGGCCGCTCGAGTGGGGTGCCGACATCGTCGTGCACTCGCTCACCAAGTTCATCGGCGGACACGGTACGTCGATCGGCGGCGCCATCATCGACGGCGGCACGTTCGACTACGGCGCGTCGGGCCGCTTCGCCAACTTCAACGAACCCGACCCGAGCTATCACGGTCTGGCCTATTGGCCGGCGCTCGGCCACGGTGCGTTCATCCTCAAGGCGCGCGTGCAGCTGCTCCGCGACATCGGCATGGCGATCTCGCCGTTCAACGCGTTCATGTTCCTCCAGGGTCTCGAGACGCTGAGCCTGCGCATGGAACGCCACTGGTCGAACACCGCCAAGGTCGTCGAGTTCCTCCAGGGCCGCTCCGAGGTGAAGAGCATCAACTACGCCGGCATCGAGTCGAGCCCATGGCACGAGCGCGCCAAGAAGCTCGGCGGCGGTAAGGGTTACGGATCGGTCATCGCGTTCGAGATCGAAGGCGGCCTCGCGGCCGGCAAGAAGTTCGTCGAGGGCCTGACCCTGCACAGCCACGTCGCCAACATCGGCGACGCCCGCAGCCTGGTGATCCACCCGGCCAGCACGACCCACAGCCAGCTGACGCCCGAGGAACAGGCCGCCAGTGACGTCACCCCGGGTCTGGTCCGACTGAGCGTCGGTCTCGAGAGCCCCGACGACATCATCGCCGACCTCGCCCAGGGCTTCGCCGCCGCCGGCTGAGTCGGCCTCGTCGGGGGTCAGTCGTCGCCGCGCTGCTCGTCGAGGAATCGTTCGAACTGGGCGCCGAGATCGTCGGCGCTCGGGATCGACGCCTCGGCCGTGCGGTCGTGGTCGGCCTCGAGCATCCGGACGTACATCTGGAGCTGGGTGTCGTTCTCGACGACCTCGTCGTGGAGCGACCGCCACCGGCCGATCTCGTCGACGAGTTCGCCCTCGTCGTCGGGCACCGGCACACCGAGCACGTGGGCGAGGTGGGTCTGCAGGGCGGCGACGGCCTGCGGGTGCTCGGCGTTCATCAGGTAGTGCGGGATGCCGACGCGCAGCGAGATCGACGGGATGCCGGCGTCGCCGAGCGCGGTCTGGACGACCCCGACCACACCGGTCATGCCCTGGTAGGTCGGTTGCCCGATGCCGAGCGAACGGGCCAGGCGGGCATCGGTGGTGCTCCCGGTGACGAGCGGCGTGCGCGAGTGCGGCACCGCCTCGGCCGACGAACCGACCGTGACGACCGCCTCGCACCCGAGCTCGGTCGCGACGTGCACGATGCACGCCGCGTAGGTGCGCCAGTACAGGTGCGGCTCGACGCCGACCAGTACCACGAGGTCGCGACCGCCCCTGCCGTGCACGACGTCGAATCGGTTCTCCGGCCAACGGATCACACGGACCTCGCCCTCGTCGAACTCGACCTGTGGCCGCTCCTGGGTGAAGTCGTAGAAGGGGTCGGGGTCGATCTCGGCGACCGTGATCGCGCTGTCGGCCGGAGCGAACCGGTCGACTGCCGTCGTCGCCGCACCGCCGATGTCGAACAGACCGGTCAGACCGATCAACATCACGGGCGACCGGAGGTCGCCGAGGTCGTCGGTTTCGAGATCGAGGACGTCGTCGACGTTCACTCGACCAGTCTGCCGTGCGTCGGCGCGGCTTCGCGCTCCGTCAGGCGAGTTCGCCGACGACGCGGTCGATGCACGCGGTGAGCGCCGCGATGTCGGCCGGGTCGATCGCCGGGAACATGCCGATGCGCAGCTGGTTGCGGCCGAGCTTGCGATAGCTGTCGGTGTCGAGGATGCCGTTGGCGCGCAGCGCGGCGTTCACGTCGTCGGCCGACACGGCGCCGTCGAGGTCGATCGTGGCCACGACCGACGACCGTTGCGCCGGGTCGGCGACGAACGGCGTGGCGTACGACGACGCCTCGGCCCAGCCGTACATCGTCGCCGCCGACTCGTCCGAACGACTCGCACACCACTCGAGCCCGCCGTTGCCGTTCATCCACTGCAGCTGGGCGTCGAGCATGATCAAGGTCGCGACGGCGGGGGTGTTGTACGTCTGGTTCGAGGTGCTGTTCGACAGGGCGATGCCGAGGTCGATCGAGGCCGGCACCCAGCGATCGCTCGCCGCGATCCGCTCGATCCGTTCGATGGCGGCGGGGGAGCAGGCGGCGAGCCACAGGCCACCGTCGGCCGCGAAGCACTTCTGCGGGGCGAAGTAGTACACGTCGACGTCGGCCGGGTCCCAGCGGAGCCCGCCGGCGGCCGAGGTGGCGTCGACGGCGACGAGCGCGCCGGCGTCGGCACCCTCGGGACGGACCGGGGTCATCGCCACGCCGGTCGAGGTCTCGTTGTGGGTCAGTGCGAACAGGTCGATGCCTGCCTCCGCCTCCGGCTGCGGGTGGGTGCCCGTGGCACTCTCGATCACCGTCGGCTCGCCGAGGTGGGGTGCCGCACTGCACGCGGTCGCGAACTTCGACGAGAACTCGCCGAACACCAGGTGCTGGCTGCGCTGCTCGACGAGGCCGAACGTGGCGGCGTCCCAGAACACGGTCGTGCCGCCGTTGCCGAGCACGATCTCCCAGCCGTCGGGCAGGGAGAACAGGTCGGTCAGCCCCGCCCGCACCGAACCGACGAGGTTCTTGACCTGCGGCTTGCGGTGCGACGTCCCCATGATCGTGGAGGCACCGGCCACGATCGCGTCGATCTGCTCGGGTCGCACCTTGGAGGGGCCGCATCCGAAGCGTCCGTCGGCGGGCAACATCGAGTCGGGGAGGGTGATGTCCTGCGGGTTCACGCCCGTCAGGATGGCAGCCTGCGGCCCGCACCGCACAACGAGTTGCTTCACGTTTCGTACGGTCGACACGTTCGAACACCGCGGTGGGGCGGAACGGTTCGACCAGTTCGGAACCGGACGGGGAATCGGCGCCGAAAGCTGGCACGATGTGGAGCCGTGAACAGAGTCTCGCAACGTCTCGCATCGATCGCCCCGTCCGCCACGCTCGCCGTCGACGCCAAGGCGAAGGCCCTCAAGGCAGCCGGTGAGAACGTCATCGGGTTCGGCGCCGGCGAGCCCGACTTCCCGACGCCCGCCCACATCGTCGAGGCCGCCGTCGAGGCGTGCCGCGACCCGAAGAACCACCGGTACACGCCTGCCGGCGGCCTCCCCGAGCTCAAGGAGGCCATCGCCGCCAAGACGCTGCGCGACTCCGGCTACGCGTGCGAGGCGAGCCAGGTCGTCGTCACCAACGGTGGCAAGCACGCCGTCTTCTCGGCGTTCGCAGCGCTGTGCGATCCGGGCGACGAGGTGATCCTGCCGGCGCCGTACTGGACGACCTACCCCGAGGCGATCACGCTCGCCGATGGCGTGCCGGTCGTCGTCGACACCACCGACGACGCCGGGTTCAAGGTCACCGTCGACCAGCTCGACGCCGCCAAGACCGACCGCACCAAGGTGCTGCTGTTCGTCAGCCCCGACAACCCGTCCGGCGCCATCTACGACCCCGACGAGGTCAAGGCGATCGGGGAGTGGGCCCTCGCGAACGACGTCTGGGTCGTCACCGACGAGATCTACGAGCACCTGGTCTACGGCGACAACGAGTTCGCCTCGATGCCGACGCTCGTGCCCGAACTCGCCGACACGTGCGTCGTGCTGAACGGTGTCGCCAAGACCTACGCCATGACCGGTTGGCGCGTCGGTTGGCTCATCGGTCCGGCCGACGTCGCCAAGGCGTGCACGAACTTCCAGAGTCACGCGACGTCGAACGTCGCGAACGTGGCCCAGCGCGCCGCCCTCGCCGCCGTCGCGGGTCCGCTCGACGACGTCGTCATGATGCGCGAGGCGTTCACGCGTCGCGGTACGACCATGCACGGCATGCTCAACGACATCGAGGGCGTCACCTGCATCGCCCCGCAGGGCGCCTTCTACTGCTTCCCGAACCTGACCGGCCTGCTCGGTCGCGACATCAACGGTGTGACCGCGTCGTCGACGCTCGAACTCGCCGATCTCGTCCTCGACCAGGCCAAGGTGGCGTTCGTGCCCGGTGAGGCGTTCGGCGCCCCCGGCTACGGACGGTTCAGCTTCGCGCTCGGCGACGACGACATGGTCGAAGGCATCCGCCGCATCGCCGAACTCGTCGGCTGACGGGGTCGTCGCCCGCCCCGCTCGCCTCGTGTGCGAAGCTCACCGACGTGGATGCGATCGACGCCCGACACCGCCAGGTCGTGCAGACCGCCTGGGACGACTACGACGGACGTGAGGTCGCCGAACTCCAGGAACTGAGCGCAATGGTCTCGACCAACCGGGTCTACCGGTTGGTGTTGGCCGACGGCGAGCAGGTGATCGCGAAGTCGTCGAACTACGGCTCGTTCTTCATGTTCGCGGAGGATCACGAGCGGCTCCACGAGGTGAACAACCTGCTCGTCGGTGGGCCGTTCGAGCACTTCATGGCGGCCGTGCTCACCCGCGACGGCCGTCCCTACCTCTGGTACGACGGCGAGATGTGGGTCGCGTTCTACGCGTCGATCGAACTGGCCGACCCGTTGCCGCGTCAGTTGTCCGACGGTCAGGTCGCCCAGCTGGCGCGCGAGATCGGTCGGTTCCACAACGCCTGCGGCGAGATCGCACCCGAACTGCCCGCCCCGTCGAAGACGGCGAAGTCCGATGCCGTCAACCTGTACGAGCGCCTCGGGGCCCGCAACGCCGGTGAGGTGTTCGGTCTCGACCAGAGCCGGATCGATCTGGTCCGGCGGCACACCCACCGGTTCCTGATGGCGATCCTCGACGCCGGGTACGACCAGTGGCCGAAGATCCCGGTGTTGATCGACTGGAACCTCGGCAACTTCTCGGTGCGCTTCGGCGAGACCCAGGACGACTTTCACATGTTCAGCCGGTGGGACTACGACTGGTTCCGCCTCGAGTCGCGACTGCTCGACTTCTACTTCCTGTCACGGGTGTCGTCGACTACGGGCGACCGGTCGGTGTGGACGTACGGATCGCACACCCTGCTCGAGCCGAGGTTCCGCCAGTTCCTGCAGGCGTACCATCAGGTGGCGCCCCTGTCGGAGGCCGAGATCCTGTTCCTGAAGGAGGCGTACCGGTTCTTCCTCCTGAACTACGTCGTCCGCGAGGGCCGGCACTTCTTCCGGTACGAGTTCTGGCAACACCTGATGCACGACGCCGTCGACGTGCAGCTCCCGGCGATCGACGAACTCGACCTGACCCCGCTCCTGACCATCCTGGACTGAGGCGACGACCCGTCGTTCAGGTCAGGGCGTGTTCGCGGCGGCCGATCAGGCGGCGGATGTTGCCGAGGTGGCGCGCCATCACCAGCAGACACAGACCGATCGTGGCGAACACCTCCCACCACTCCTGTCTGACGATGCCCACGCCGACGGGGAGCAGCACGATGCCGACGATCGAGGCGAGCGACGCCTTCTTCGTCAGCTTCGACACCGCCGTCCAGATCACCGCGAGGGCGAGGATCACGAGCGGCGACAAGACGATGAACACGCCGGCGCCGGTCGCGACGCCCTTGCCGCCGCGGAACCTGCTCCACACCGGGAACACGTGGCCGACGATCGCTGCGGCGCCGAGCACGTAGCCCGCGACGCGTCCGTCGACCAGCAGGCCGGCGCCGGCGGCCAACGCGCCTTTCGCGGCATCGAGCACGAACACCCAGATCCCGCGTTTCCAGCCGAGGACCCGAGTGACGTTCGACGCCCCCGGGTTGCCGGAGCCGACACTGCGGATGTCGACGCCGTTCGCCCGCGCCACCAACGTCGCGCTCGGGAACGTCCCGACCAGGTAGGCGATCGGGAGCAACAGCCACCACATGGCGGCTTACCGGCGGCCGAGGCTGACGGCGACGGGTCGGGGCGGCTTGGAGTGGTCGGCCATCGGCCGTGGCGCGGTGCCCGACGAGACGCCGGCGAGCGCGAGTTCTCCCTCGCCGCCGACGCATTCGGGGTCGGGGCCGTCGAGTGGGAGGCCGGTGAAGAACTTGGCGGCCATGCAGCCGCCCTGGCACGCGTCGTACGACCCGCACGACGCGCACGCTCCCGCCGACTGCGGTTCGCGCAGTTCCGTGAACAGCTCACTCTGTTTCCAGACACGAGCGAAGCCGCCCTCGTCGCGGACGTTGCCGGCCTTGAACTCGTCGTGGATCACGAACGGGCACGCGTACACGTCACCGATCGGG
>JAGQSS010000195.1 GCA_020439405.1 Ilumatobacter sp.
TTGATCAACACCACCGCCAGCCCGGCGATCAACGCACCCACCGCGCCACCCGCCACGTAGTTGCGGCCGTCCTCGGCTCGGGGGCTGTTGGCCATGCGTGCGCCGCCACGCCACAGCGCCGCGCCGTACAACACCGCGCCGAGCGACGCCATCAGCGACACCCACATCAGCCAGTTCACGATCTGACGAACGAGATCCGCGCCCGGCAGCCCCGACGGATCAGGGGTGCCGTCCACCGTCTGCGCCCACACCCTGCCCGGGGCCACGACGAGGGTCGCCGCAGCGGACGCGACGGCGGCGACCACTCGCCGGGGGAAACGACGGCCATCAGAGCCCTGCGCCACCTTCATCTGGAACCTCCTTCGAGACGTCGGCCGAAGCGCTCGGGCCGTCATCCCTCCAATGCCCGCGAACACCGGCCCGCGTCACGAGAAACCTCGTCACACCACCGCATCAGCACGGGCATTGGAGGGCGTGATCGTTCCCGCCTCCATCGCGTCAGCCGCCGTGCTCGCCGGCGCTCTCATCGGCATCCCGGTCGTGATCGGCGGCAACGCCAGCAGCCCGGCCGTCGGCTGCGGCGAGCTCGCCGTCATCCTCGACACCATTCGAACCGTCGAATCCGGTGGCGACTACACCGCTCCGCCGAACCGGGGCGGTGCGTCGGGCGCGTATCAGTACATCGACAGCACCTGGGACGGAAGTGGCGGCTACCCGTCCGCCTACCTCGCCCCTCCCGAAGTCCAAGACGCCCGTGCCGCCAGCGACGTCGAAGCAGTGCTCGCCGACTTCGGCGACGTGGCGTTCGTCCCCGTCGTCTGGTACTGGCCCCGAGCAGCAACCGACCCGACGCAACTCGACATCGTCCCGATGCCGAACGCCGGCAACCGGCTCACCGTCCGCGAGTATCAGACCCACTGGCTCGCCGTGTACGAGAGCAAACGAGCGGCGTCCCCGCCCGACACGTGCTTCGCGCCCGCCACCGCCGACGGCTACGCACTACCGATCGACAAAGCGCTCATCGACGCCGATCCATCGATGCTCGACCAACCCCACCACGACTACCCGGCCATCGACCTCATGCTCCCCGAAGGCACACCCATCTACGCGGTACGAGGTGGAACCGTCGCCCGCATCACCAACTTCACCCACAACTGCTGGCGCGTGTCGCTGTGCGAGTCGACATGCGGGATCGGATTGTCGGTCGACGGCGACGACGGCGCCCGCTACGTCTACTGCCACGGCAGCCGAGCCAACGGCCTCACGGTCGGCGACCCAGTCTCGGCAGGCCAGCTCCTCATGTGGTCCGGCGACACCGGCCGATCCGGCGCACCTCACCTCCACCTCGAGATCAAGGTCAACGGCGAGCAAGTCTGCCCCCAGCCCCTGCTTCGCCAGATCTACGGCTCATCCTCGGTGCGCAGCGGGGCATGCTGGTTCTGAGCCGTTTACGCAGCTATCGAAGCCGTCGGACCTTGATCGTGTCGGAGAAGCCTTCGACCGTCATGACTCCGGTCGTCCCTCGCGTCTCGATGGTCACGCGAGGTGAGTACCGGTATCGATAGCGATACCGGTATCCGACCTGCTGCCAGATCTGCCCATTCACGAGCTTGTAGACGACCTCATCGGCCGTGCCGTTGAACTCGCCGTCGATTCGAGACTTGACCGTCATCCGACAACCTCCTCGGTACTCGAGCCGGACAGCACCAACGGTACGCAGGGGCTGTGACACGGTTGTGGGTGCCGATTAGGCGGCTTCCGCTCAGATGAGCTGGTCGAGGTCGAGGGGCGGGGCTCCGATCGCGGCGAGCGCGGCGGCTGCGGCGGTCGCGGCCTCGATCATTTCTCCTCGAGCGAGGTGGAGTTCGGCGGAGCGGCGGGCGGCGGCCTTGATGGTCTCGGCGATGAGCGTGGCGGTGCCGTCGCTGTAGGCCCAGCTGTACCCGGCCTTCGCTTGGAACGGTGGGCCGGTGACCAGCTGAAGCGCCTCATCGAGCAGTCGTACGGCTTCCGCTTCCGGCAGGGCATCCGCCTCGCGTACGAGCGCACCGAAGCGTTCCCAGTCGGTGATGACGCGCGGTGACAGGCGGTAGATGTGGCCGTTCTCGCGACCCTTGGGGAACAGGGGCTCCCCATCGCGGCCGACGCCGAGCTTTCGGCGGAGGTCGGACATTGCGTTCGTCAGCGTGTTCATCACGCAGCCCTTCGGCCAGATCCAGGTGATGATCGTGTCGGAGTTGAGACCGCCGCGGTTGAACGCCAACAGAATGGCCATGTGCAGCTCCTGCGGAGAGAGCGGTTCCTCGGTTCCGACGCACGCGACTTGACCGAGAACCTTCAGCTCGACGTCCCAGTCACCGAGCACGTCGACAGGCGGCTCCTCCGTGGACTCGGGAGCGTCCTCACCGACGTCTGCCTGTGCTCGGTCGCGGAGTGCGATCACGTCGAGATGATCGAGCAGGACGAGCTGGCTCGGGCCCGGATCGTCCTCGTCGATGTCATCGAGCGTCGGGTCGCGGTCGGGGACGAAGTCGTCGACGAGTGGGTCGATCGACTCGGGAAGTGCGACGGCATCGACGGTGAGTCCGAGTGGCTCGACGGTCACGTCGTAGCCCGAGCAGTGGATGCGCCACGTCACGGAGGGGTGATCGCCGATCAGCACGACGACGGCGCCGAGGTCGCCGTTCGCGAGTTCGACGAGCTGGGTGATGTCGTCATCGTCGACCGCTGAGGTGTCCACGAGCACGACGACCGACTCGTGTGCATCGTTGGGTTGCGATCGTGCTCGCAGTGCGAACAGCGAGGTGAGCCGGCGGTGTGCAAGGAGCGCGCCCGCGGACTCACACCGGTCCCGTAGCCAACCGACGGCGCTCGCTACATCGCCGCGGATCGCATGGTCGGGGCTGGCGGCGAGGTCCGACACGCCGACGAGGACGATGGTCGGCGAGTCGGCGAAGGCGCTCGCTGCGAACTCGGTCGCGACGGCTCGGGCCAATGCCTCGGCGGCGTCCTGGTCGCCGGTGATCGCGATACTTCCGCAGCTCTCGAGGTTCAGGAGCACGTCGGCGTCTCCTTGCGCGCCGATCGTGACGAAGCCCGGGCACGGGGCGGGTCCATGGCTCGGCGGCAACGATGCGGTCGACTTGAGGTTCCAGGACCAGCCGCCGTCACCGCTCGTCCACGGCTCGATGACGTCCGGACTCGGTGCGTCCCACACCAACTCGACTGCGTCGCCTCCAAGTCGAAGCAGCCTCGGGACTGGTGTCGGCTCGCCCGGCCGGGGTCGCAGCCGAGCGGCCATCGCCCGGAGCGCGTTCGCCGCGAACTCGACCAGCGGGAGATTCTCGGTTTCGTGCAGGGCGATCCCGAGTTGCACGGCCCGATCAGACGGCCGGGCGTGGCGCGCACGAACTGGCAAGCGACGTCGACGACGTGCAGCGAGGCCCAGCAGTGCCGCCGCCAGACCTGCGCCACCCGTCCAGCCGACGATGGCGGCCATCGACGGACTGTGCTCGTCACCCTCCTCGACCCCTTCGGCGCTCGAAACCCACGGGGTCGGCGGGCCGGCGACGGTCGTGCCGACGTCTGCCGCGACAGTGCCAGGTGGCAGGGCGATCGTCGCCGACGGCGCATTGTCGGCTGCTTCGGGCAGGGTTGAGTCATCGACGGTCGCACTGGTGGGCGGGGTGGAGGGTTCGACACCCGGCGTCGGTGCCACGGTGACAGGTGGGGCCTCGACCCGCTGCCCCGGCGTTGGAGCCTCCGGCGCCGGTGTGGAGGTGGCCGGCGGTGCATCGACAGGGGTCGGGGGCGTTGGTGCCTCAGCTTCCCGACCTGGCGTCGGGAGGGGCGGCAAGGTGATGATCTGCCCGGGGAGGATCAGGCTCGGGTCGTCGATCGTGGGGTTGGCGTCCACGACGGCCCACACGAGTTCAGCGTTCGCTTCACCGTAGTGGTGCTCGACGATCCCCCAGAGCGTGTCGCCCGCTACGACGGTGACAGCGCCCCACGTCGCCTCGCCGCGCACGGGAGGCACGCTCGGCGGTGGCAGTTCGGGCAGCGTGACGATCCATCCCGGTTGGATGAGGTTCGGGTCCTCGATCCCGGAGACGGCCGCCACCTCCCCCACGAGGACGGCGTCAGCTCGGCCGTAGTGCTGCTCGACGATCCCCCAGAGCGTGTCTCCCGGCTGCACCACCTGCGTCGCAGACTCGATCGAGTCGGAGGGTGGCTGCGACGGCGAGACGACGGCGCCGAAGCCCTCGAACTCGCCTCGGATCGCGGCCGGGAGGAGCACCGGAGCCGGCGCGTCCACAACCACCGAAGCCGGCGCCGAGCCGACCGCAAGCGCCGGAGCGGCGTGCATCGAAGAGGCTGTGAATGTGACCGCCGCCGACACTTCGAGGAGTCGGCGACGTAGCGCCGGGATCGCTACGAACCCTGCGAGGCAGCGAAGGTGCTGTGCCAGACGGGGCATCCGGCACGCCGATGACGCATCCGCGAGCAACGCGGTGAACGACACGAGGGCGACGTACGCGGCCAGCACGATGCCCAGCGACCGGGCGACCTCGACGAGTGCGTCGACGGCGTCGACGCGTCGGAGCCAGGCGGTCGGATCGCTCCAGTCGAGTGGATCGATGCTCCATTGCCGGGCCCACACGAAGGCCCACAGTGCAGCCGCAGAGGCCGCGGTGTACGCCGCGGGGCGGACAAGTCGCTTCATCGCATCCTCCGCGCACTCATTCCGACAGAACCCCTCGGTACTCGTCGACCGAGTACGGCACGGCTGACGCAGTCAGGGCGAGTGGGCCGAGCGGGAAGCTGCCCATCGGGATGCCGTTGTAGGTGAGCTCCCAGGTGCTCGCCCACACGGCTGTGACGACCACCGAGTGCTCGCCCATCGTTTCGGGCATCCACGTGACGGCGGGAGCTTCTTCGGAGCCGCACGTCGCCGTGTTCACAACAGTTCCACTCGGGCCGATGATCTCCCATCCCACCTGCACGACTTCGACCGCCCCCGACGCAGTCCACCCGTTCAACGCTGCGCCGGCCGCCACCGTGCCCGGGTCGTCGCACCAGAGCCACGAGTCGAGGCCGGTCAGCCCACCGATGTCGGTCGAAGGGCTCAGCACCGGCTGCAGTGTCAGGGCGTGGGCGTTGCCTTGTGCGAGCTGCTCGGGCGTCGGAGGTGGCGGTGGCGGCTGCGGCGGATCCTCGCCGGGCCACTCACAGGTCATGTCCAGGTACAGCTGCTCCCCGGTGTCGGTGTTGTAGAGCGCGACGACCCAGGCCACTCCGATCTCCTGGATGCCGCCGGCGGTTCGGATGCAGCCGATGTCGCGGGACAGACCGTCGGCGTCGTTCCACTCCAGTCGCATCCACACGAGAGGGAGATCGTCCGACAACCGCACGACCCGCGGCGGGCCCGGAGACGCAATCAGCGTGCACACGAGCTTCCCGCTCTCGGACTCGATCTCGCACCGCTTCTCATCCGCGTGCGCGCGACCTGGCACCGCGAACAGGGCAAGCAGGACGATCCCAGCAGCGAGGCGAGAGCGGCTCGTCACGCCGGCACCTCGCGGATTCGTGTGGTGTCGACGATGCGCCACTCGTCTCCCGCCGGGCCGACCCGGGCAAGCGTCACGCGTGCCTGCGGGTTGAACCCCTCTGGCGTATCCGGGTCCACCTCCGCCACGACCGTTCCGGACGCGTCCACGATCGTGCCACCGTCAGCTTGGCGCCGCACGATCGCCACGACCGTGACGATGTCCGATGTCGCGAGCGTGTCGCCGGTGAAGTCTTCGAGCTCGGCTTCGAGAACGGTGTACGGGTCGCCGCCTTCGATGTGCCAGCCCTTGCTCGCCATGTCGCCGAGCTGGACCTCGAGTTGCTCGGCACACGGGCCCGAGTCGGTGCAGACCTCGCCGATGCGGGTGACGTCGGGTTCCCGGTAGAGATCCTGACGTCGGAGGCCGAGTGTCTCCAGCACGCGGCGCCAGTCGGTCTCCCCGGTCGGGTCCGTGGCCGGAACGGCCGTGCTCGGCGCCGTCGACGGCGACGGCTCGGTCGTCGCCGTCGAGGTGGTGCTCGATGAGGTGGTCGACGACGGCTCGGTCGTGGCGGTCGTGCTCGTCGTCGACGCCACAGAGCTCGGGGCGGTCGTGGTCGATGGTGCGGTCGCCGACTGTGTGGTGGTCGGGTCGGCGGTGTCGTCGCCGCTGCAGGCGGTGAACGCCACGGCGATCACGATCGCCAGGATGAGCGGGTGCTTCATGGGGTGACCTCTCGTGGTTGTCCGACGGCGCGGACGTGTACGACGAGGGGGTCGCCACCCCCGAAGATGCGCAGCAGGCCGACGTCGACGTCGCCGGTGACTTCGACCACCACCTCGTCGGCGGTGGCCTCGATCTCGACGCCGGTGACGTTGGCGAGCCCGTGCGTGGCGAGGTTCTCGGCAGCGAGCTGCTCGGCTCTCTCGGGGTCGAGCTTACGCTCGCCGGTCGATCGGAACAGGGAGGTATCGAGCGCGTTGGCTCCCGCCTGGGCGGCTTGATCGGCGGCGCCGGCGTAGTCGCGACGGGTGCCGAAGCCGCTCCAGAGGTCGAACGAGAGCGCGCCGAGGAAGAGCACGACGAGCACCATGCCCAAGGTCCATACCGTGACCGATCCGCGGTCGCTGGTCATGGCGCCACGTCCCCGGGCAGGCTTCGGTAGTCCTCAATGCGGGCGCTCGACGAGCTCGTGTACGAGAACGCTCCGACGGTGCCGGCGAACGGCACGGCGACGGCTGGGATGTCGACCGTGACCGACGCGGTGACGGTGCATGCTCGACACCAGTCGCCGCTGAGGGCGACGGTGAGCGCGGTGGGCGGCAGGCCGTGGTT
>JAGQSS010000196.1 GCA_020439405.1 Ilumatobacter sp.
GCGTTCGATCGCTGCGGCGAGGAGCGCATCGCCGAACCCCACCTCGCGCGCGCCGGGGTGGACGAACACGTCGTCGACGTAGACGACCGAATGGTCCAGGTGGAATCGCAGGTAGCCAACGCACACCTCGTCGATCGTGCCGACGAGTACGGTGCCGTCGGCCACCGCCGGCCACGACGGTGATTGAGGCGGATGTCGGTCGAGCCAGAGGTCGCCGCCGCGCTGCGCCGTCAGCGCATCGCGGGCCACCGACTCGAGCCACACCAGATCGGCGACATCGTCGGATGCGGCGTCGCGGACCCGTGGCTCGATCATCGGTCTCCAGCGGTCGACGTCAGCCGAAGATCGGGCAGGCGTCGTCTTCGATCGGGCAACCCGGGGCGTTGGCCCTCACGAGGAGGAAGCAGTTGGTGCACAGTTGCTCGTCGGCGCGCTTGGGCTGGAGGCCGTCGCCGCCCTCGGAGCGATCGTCGCCCGGTGCGGGGGCGTCGTCGTCATCGTCGTCGTCATCGTCGTCGTCGTTCGATGCGACCATGCGGTCCTTGAGGATCGCGTCGAGGTCGGCTTCGACGTCGTCGGGCGCCAACATCTCGTCGTCGTCATCGTCGTCGTCGTCGCTGCCCTTGCGCTTGCGGGCCCGGGTCGTCCGGTCGCTCTCGTCGTCGTCGTCGTCCTCGTCCTCGTCCTCGTCGTCGTCGGAGGAGTCGTCGTCGCTGTCGTCGTCGCCGAACTCGTCGTCATCGTCGGACATCTCGTCGTCGTCGTCGTCGAAGTCCTCGTCGAGCTCTTCGTCGTCGTCTTCGGTCTCGTCGGTGGTCTCGTCGAGCTCTTCGTCGTCAGCCATCGTGCATCCCTCAAGGTCGTGGTTCGCGGCCGGATACTAGGGCGAACCGGGAAGATCCCCCGCGATGCGGTGTGTGACAGACGTCACATCGACCGACGAGACTCGGCGCGGCGCTCCGCAGCGAGGCGCTCGAGCTCGGGCGCCTCGTGCGTCATGTGGCTCATCGCGGCGGCGATCGCGTGGTGTCCGGCCGTCTCCGCGATGGCACGATGCATCTCGAGCGCCACGCGCCGGTACGACGGATGGCCCTGCGGCGCGGACCGCAACTCGAGCAGATGGAACGCCTCGCGGGCGTTGAACTGCATCATGTAGCGCAGCCGGTACGCCATCGACACCGCGTACGACGCCTGCTCGGGGAACTGTGCCTTGATGTCGTCGTACAGGCGGGCCGAGCGGTCCATCGTCTCGTCGAACAGAGGGCCGACACCGGCCTGCTCGACGAGGTCGGGCCGGGCGTACCCGTGATTCGGCGTGAGTGCCTGCCATTCGATCGTCAGCATGCGGTGCCGCTGCAGATCGCGGAACGCGCCGTAGTCGGACAGGATGTCGAAGCGGTAGTCGATGCGCTCGAACGCACGACCCGGCTTGTGACGACGATTGGCCCGCTCCCCCACGTAGGCGCGCAGGATGGCCGCTCGCTCGTCGACGCCGAGGGTCCGGACCCGGTCGAGCAACACGCTCTCGGGGAGGTGGCTGTGGCTGTAGCAGATCGCCGCCAGCAGCTTGTCCTCGGCCTCCGGGTCGAAGTCGACCAGGCTGACCTCGGGCACGGGCTCGTTCGGGGTCTCACCGAACAGGCGACCGACGATCTCGGCGGTGTCGGTGCGAGTGGTCTCGAGGTAGTCGGACCACTGACCACCCCGGTCGGGCAGATCGACGCGCCGGAGGAAGCTGGGGATGACCTTCCGGAGCTCGTGCAACATGAGGTCGGCGTAGTGCCGGGCCTCGGGCAGCGGATGCGAACGCATGCGGAGCAGGAGCGCCTCGAACGCCTGGCCGGTGCCGTAGATGCCGACGTTCGACAACGAGGCGGCGGGCAGCATGCCGCGTACGGCGTCGAGCGCCTTGGCCCGGGTCGCCTGACGGTACACGAAGTCGCTGTCGTCCGGGTCTTGGGGCACCGTCTCGCGCACATGGTCGGTGACCGTGTTCACCGCCGTCGAGTAGGCGTCGAACATCCGGTCCATGTCGCCGACGTAGCGGGTACCGAGCGAACTCGAGAGCACGGCCGGGTCGCGATAGAAGCGATACCGCCCGCCGAGACGAGCGTCGTAGCCGATGTAGCGCGTGCTCTGCTCCAGGTAGCTCATCAATCGACCCCACTCGAGGATCTTCGTGAGGATGTTGGAGGCCTGCTCACACGCCAGGTGGACACCGCCGAGCTGGGCGACCGAGTCGTCGCCGTACTCGAAGAAGACACGTTCGTAGAGCTGTTCGGCCCGGTCGAGGCCGACCGTCGCGTCGATGGTCTCGTCGCCGTCGATGACCAGATCGTTGACGAACTCGTCGAGGAACAGGCGGCGCAGGCTCTTGGGGCTCCGGCTGTAGCGGGCGAACAACGCCCCCTTGACCACCTCGGGCAGGTTGACGAGGGCGAAGACCGGCCCGTCGAGGTTCGTGAAGTAGCGCCGAAGAACGTCGGACTCGTCGCTGGTGAATTCCTCGGGCACGTACACGGTCACGACAGGTCATGGTAGGAGCCGCACGGCCGCCACGGCGGGATCTTCGTCGCGTCCCTGGTGAGACGTTCAGAAGACCACGGTGAAGCGGTCGGGCAGGCAGGTGACGGTCAGATGCCGGGACGACGCGACGCGACGGCCGTCGATCCACACACCGTGCGGTCGGTCGAAGATCCACGACCGTTCGGGGGTGCGCACGACCTCGATGTCGGGGTGCGGCACATGCGTGCCCGAAGCGAGACGCGAGCGCGCCGCCCATCGGTCGCGGAGCGACATCGCAGCGGAGCACTCGACCACGTCGAGGATCCCGTCGTTGGGGTGGGCGCGCGGCGCCACGTTCCACGCCCCGAGATGGTCGACGTTCATCACGGCCACGACGCGGCCCCGCCACCAGCTCCTCCGGACGACCACGTGTGCCACGCCGACGAGGCGACGGTCGTCGTCGAGCACGACCTCGATGCCGTCGATCTCGACGCGCTGCGCCGGATCGCGTGACGCGGGCGAACCGAGGCTCCTGAACAGGTCGCCGCCCGACAGGCCGACCGGCGGCACTGCGTCGACGACGTCGCGGTCGCTCCCCACGACGACGAGGTCCGAGGGCCGGGCGACCTCGACACCCCACGGTTCGCCGCGGCGGATCGTCACGGTTCGACCACCGAGGAGTCGGCGACGACGCCTCGACGTGCGGATTCGGCGGCACTCCGTGCCGCGGCACGGGTCGCCGGGTCGGTCGCGACGTGGGCGATCTGGCCGAGCAGGTCGACGAGCTGTTTCGTGGTGCGCACGAAGTCACCACCGGTCAGCTCCTCGTCGCCGACGATGTCGGCGAACGCCTCACCGCCGACCCAGGCATACGCGATCGCGACGAAGCCGGGATCGGGCGGCCGGTGCTCGGCCAGGCCGTGGCGCCGCTGGTCGGCCGCCAGACGACGGCTGATCTCCTCCAACCGCTCGCAACGGTCGCGAACGTCGTCGTTCGGGAACCACGGCCGCGGCGGGTCGTCGGGCGATCGGTGCTCGTACACCACGCACGAGACGAGTCCGGCGAGTTGCGCCGGGTCGAGCCCGTCGAACAGACCCGCCCCGAGCGCCTCGCACACCAGCAGGTCGGACTCGTGGAAGAGATTGCTGAGCGCGACACCGCGTTCGGTGAGCCGCCACGCGTCGAGCTCGACGTACCCACGCTGGTCGAGGATCTCGAGGACCGCGTCGAACTCCCGGCCGAGCGATGCATTGCGCTGGTCGGCCCGTCGTTCGAGCGACTCGATCTCCTCTGCGGTCCGGTCGGCCCGCTTCGCCGCCTCCAGACGCTGACGTAGGTCGGGGTCGTCCTCGACCGGGTGCCGTTCGGGACCGGGCGATCGCGACGGTCGGGGGCGTCCACCGCGGAGCTTGGCGCGCTTCAATCGCCGGCCGACCTCTTGGCGGTAGTCCTTCCGGTTCGGGGAATAGTTGCCCGGCAGGACGACGTCGCCCATCGACACGACCGGCGCGTCGAAGTCGGAGGCGGTCAGCGTCAGGGCATGCCCGCTGGGCGTCACCGCCGTCACCTTCACGCCGCCGGCGCGGCTCGCCGTCGCGACGACGGCCGCCGGACCGAAATGCTTCCCTTTGTCGACGTGGATGACCTCACCGGGGCGGAGCAGCGCGAGCGAGTCGTCGATCGGGCCGCGAGCCGTGCCGTCGGCCGTGTGCGTGCGTCGGTACTCGTCGATGTCACCGAACGGGCTGACCGCCTCCCGTCGGAGATCGGCGAGGCGGTCGCGCTGCTTCTGCAGCCGTCGCTCGATCCGGACGATGTCGCGGTCGGCCTGGTGCTGCGCGAACGACAGGGTGAGGAGTTGTCGCGCCCGATCGTGGTCGTACGTGCGGACGAGGTTCGCGACCATGTTGAAGGTCGGACGGAACGCCGATCGGAGGTGGAAGCTCCGGCTCGCCGCCAGTTCGGCGACGTCGTCGAACCGGACGAACGGGCTCCAGAGCACGACCGCGGCGCCACGATCGTCGATCCCACGACGGCCGGCACGGCCGGTGAGTTGGGTGAACTGACCCGGCGAGAGCGTCTCGTGGCCGTCACCGGTGTACTTCGTGAGCTTCTCGATCACGACACTGCGCGCCGGCATGTTCACGCCGACGGCGAGCGTCTCGGTCGCGAAGACCACCTGGAGCAGCCCCTCGACGAACGCCTGCTCGACGACCTCTTTGAACGGGGGCACCAGCCCGGCGTGGTGGGCAGCGACGCCGGCGTCGAGCTGGCGGAGGAACTGCTCGTAGCCGAGCACCTCGAGATCGTCGTCGTGTAGTCCGGCGAGACGGTCGGCGGCGATCTCCCGGATCCGCTGCTGGTGTTCGGGATCGGAGAACGACACACCACTGTCGACGAGGGTGCGCGCCGCCTCGTCGCACTGGGCCCGACTGAAGATGAAGTAGATCGCCGGCAGCAGCCGTCGCTCGTCGAGGGTGGACACGACCTCCTCACGCGAGGGCGTCGCCAGTTTGCGCTCGCCACTCCCACGGGGCGTCCGGTCGCGTCGACGTCCGCCGAACCGGACCCCGCTGGCGTCGATCCGGAGCGCGTCACGGTTCGGCTGTCCGTCGACCAGGGTCGGCATCAGACGGAGCCGGGAATGCGTCCGGTCGGCGACGAAGTAGAACTGGTCGAGTTCGACCGGTCGCCGCAGCTCGACCACGACGTGCGTCGGGCCGCGAACGGTCGTGATCCACTCGCCGAGGTCGCGGGCGTTGCTCACGGTCGCGGACAGACAGACGAGCTGCACGTGGGCCGGCAGGTGGATGATGACCTCCTCCCACACCGGTCCCCGATAGGCATCCTGCAGGAAGTGGACCTCGTCGAGTACGACGGCGCCGAGGTCGGACAGGTCGCGGCCCGCGTAGATCATGTTGCGGAGCACCTCGGTCGTCATGACGACCACCGGCGCGTCACCGTTGATCACGGTGTCGCCGGTCAGAAGGCCGACGGCGTCGTCGCCGTGGAGGGCGACGAGGTCGCGGTACTTCTGGTTGGACAGCGCCTTGATCGGTGCCGTGTAGAACGCCCGTCGTCCGGAGCGCAGCATCACCTCGACGCCGTACTCGGCCACCACGGTCTTGCCGCTCCCGGTCGGCGCAGCGACGATGACGTGCTGGCCGTCTTCGAAGGCGTCGAGCGCCTCGAGCTGGAACCCGTCGAGGTCGAACGGGTAGCGGTCGACGAATCCCTGCCGGTACTCCCCCGCCACGTCAGTCCTCGGGGTGCTTGCCCTGGACGATACGGCCGATGAGCACGGCGAGCAGGTAGAGCACGACCATCGGGACCGACAGCGCGAGGAGCGAGATCGGGTCACCCGACGGCGTGATCGCCGCAGCGAGGACGAACGTGCCCACGATCGCGTACCGCCACGCCTTCAACAGCGTCCGCCACGACAACACGTTCAGCAACTGGAGGAAGACGAGCAGGACGGGCACGGTGAACCCGACCCCGAACGCGACGACCATCAGGGTGACGAGGCGAATGTAGGCCTGCACTTGGAACACCTGGTCGACGTCCTCGCCGGCCCAGTCGATGAGGAACTCGAGGGCACGTTCGAGGGTCGTGAACGCGATGAAACCACCGAGCAGGAACAGCGCACACGACGAGAGGACGAAGCCGAGCGCGTACTTCTTCTCGTTCTTGTGCAACGCCGGGACGATGAACTTCCACAGCTGCCAGAGCAGGACCGGCGCGGCGAGGACGATGCCGCCGTAGAACCCGACACGGAGGCGGGTGGCCAGACCTTCGACCGGGTCGAGGATGTTCAGCTTGACCGAGCCGGTCGCCGGGTCGTAGGCGTCGCCGCAGTAGTCGGCACCGCGCCGAGCACACAGGTCGGCGTAGGGCCCGGTGAGGATGTCGAAGACCCACTCCCAGGCCAGGACGACGATCACGACACCGATCAGCACCGCGAGCCCCGCTCGGATGATCCGCATCCGCAACTCGGCGAGATGCTCGACCAGTGTCATCTGGCCGTCGGGGTTCGATGTGGTGGACTCGCCGCGGCGGAGGGACACCATCGTCAGTTCGCCCCGGTCGCGTCGTCGGCAGTGTCGTCGGCAGTGTCGTCGGCCGGTGTTCGGGGCGTCGGCAGGTCACCGAACGCATCCGATCCGGTGGGTGCGTGCTGATCGGCGACGAACGGCACGTCGTCGGTGGGGACGGCATCGGGGTCGGCAGGGGCGAGGTTCATCGCGCTCGCGTCGGTCATCTCGGCGGATTTCGGCTTCTCGCCGCGCTCGCCGTTCTGCAGCTTCGTGAAGTCGGCGGAGTCGCGGAGCAGGTCG
>JAGQSS010000197.1 GCA_020439405.1 Ilumatobacter sp.
ATCTTGCGGATTTTCGGGTGTACGGATCCCAGGGATCGGTACGTTTCCCCAGGTAGATGTACGTTTCCAGGGATCGGGGGCGGGTAGATCATGTGCATCGCATTGTTCGTCGTCGCCCTGGTTCTGGTCGGCGTCTCGATGGTCATCGGGACCGCCGGCTGGTGGCAGCGCTCGATCCCGCTCTGCGTCGCAGCTCTGATCATCGGCACGATCGCCCTGGTCGTGCTGCACATCGCCGAGCGTCGCGGCGCGAATCACGACGACTGAGTCGCAATCTGCAGGCGCGCGGCGAGAGGCCGTGGCCAGGGAGGTGAGGCGAGATGCCTCGTATGCCCAAGCACCCGAGCACTCGTGCTCGTCGCAACAAGGTCGCCGGTGCCCGCACGCTCACGGCGGTGCACGACGTGGAGACGCCGGAGCTCCCGGAGTTCGAGGACTTCGAGTGGCACCCGATGACGGTGTCGTGGTGGTCGGACATCTGGGCGTCGCCGATGGCGCCGGAGTACGACGACAGCGATGTGCACGGCCTGTTCATGCTCGCGATGCTCGTCGATCAGTACTGGACACAGCCGTCCGCGGCGGTGGCCGGTGAGATCCGGCTGCAGCGCCAGTGCTTCGGGCTGACGCCGATCGACCGGCGGCGACTGCAGTGGGAGATCGACCGTGGCGAGGAGGCCGAGCAGGCGACTCGGCAGCGGCGCAACGAACGGACGGTGTCGCCGGCCGACGAGATGCCACCGCCGTCGTCGACGAAGAAGCAGCTCGTCGCGTGGCTGGTCGAGCATCGGAACCTGTCGCGGTCGACGCTCGAGGCGATGACCAAGGCGGCGATCGTCGACGAGTACATCACGTCGGCGCCGGTCGATGCTCGTGATGCGTTGACGGGCTGATGGCGCTGTTCGCCGTGCCGGCGGTCGAGCCGGTGGGGGAGCGGTGGCCGACGCTCGGCCCGGGCGTGTGCGACTGGATCGAGCAGAACCTGGTCTACGGGCCGGGCCCGCTCGGCGGTGAGCCGTACGTGGTCGAACCGGAGTTCCGGGGTCAGCTGTGCCGGCTGTACGAGGTGTTCCCGCAGGGTCACCCGCGGGCGGGTCGTCGGCGCTTCAAGCGTGGCGTGATCTCGATGCGCAAGGGCACGGCGAAGTCGGAGAAGGGTGCGATCCTCGTCGCGGCCGAGTCGCATCCGTCGGCGCCGGTCCGGTTCTCGCACTGGGCCGACGATGGCTCGCCGGTCGGGTGTGGGGTCGCTGACCCGTACATCCCGATGATGGCGTACACCGAGAAGCAGTCGGAGGACACGGCGTACGGCGTGCTGCGCTACATCCTCGAGCGGTCGCCGATCGCGAGCGACTTTGACATCGGCCTCGATCGCATCCTCGTGCTCGACGGCCTCGGCCGGGAGTCCGGCAAGATCCAGGCGCTCGCCCAGTCACCGGACGGCAACGACGGTCAGCGCACGACCTTCCAGCTGTTCGACGAGACGCACCGTCTCACGTCGCCCCGCCACCTGGCGGCGCGGGAGACGATGAAGGAGAACCTCTTCAAGCGGCGCGACGCCGACGCCTGGCAGCTCGGCATCACGACTGCGGGCGACTCGAACGAGCGGTCGGTCGCCCGTGACGATCACGAAGAGGCCGAGCTGATCGCCGACGGCAAGGTCGACGAGCCGACGTTGTGCTACCTGCATCGCTTCTGCCCGGACAACGACGACGAGTGGCCGCTGAGGACCCGTGACGAGGTCCGGGCCGCTCTGGTCGAGGCGTCGGGCCCGGCGGTCGCCTGGTCCGGCGACATCGACGCCCTGGTAGCGAACTACTTCGCACCGAAGACCGATCGGGAGTACTGGCGTCGGGTGTGGCTCAACCAGTGGCGCAAGGGCGGCGGCCGGGCGTTCGACGCAGCCCGAGCACGTGAGCTGATCCTCGTCCGACGGATCGTCGAGCGGGCGTTCGTCGGGCTCGGCTTCGACGGCGCCCGCACGAACGACACGACCGGCCTCGTCGCGACCGAGATCCTCACCGGGCACCAGTGGCCGATCGAGTGCTGGTCGAAGCCGGCGAACTGGCCCGATCACGAGGGCGCACCGATCTGGGAGGTCGACCCGTCCGACGTCGACGCCGTCGTCGCCCAGGCGTTCGCAGACCTCGACGTGTGGCGCTTCTACGGCGATCCTCCGCACTGGGGCGAATGGCTCGACACCTGGGCCGGCCGCTACGGCGCGAACCGGGTCGTGAAGTGGTGGACGACCCGCCCGAAAGCGATGGGGCACGCACTGCGTGAGTACCGGCAGGCGATGACCGACGGCACGATCTCGTTCGCCGACGACGGGGTCATGTTCGACCATCTCGGCAACGCCGTGAAGCGTGAGACGAAGATGACGATCTCACCGGACAGCGACGAGAAGCTGTGGCTGATCGAGAAGGACCGGCCCGACTCGCCTCGCAAGATCGACCTCGCCATGGCCGGCGCTCTGTCGTGGCAGGTCCGCCTCGATGCACTGGCCGCCGGCGCCAAGCCGAAACCGAAGCGTCCCCGCGGCGCGACGGTGCACAGCTTCTGATCGCCCGAAGGGAGGGCACATGCTCGACATGACGCCCGAACAGTGGCGCGACAAGCTCGTCGCTGACCTCGCAGCCCGACAGGCCGACATCACCCGGCGACGCAACTACTACGACGGCAAGCATCTCCATCCGCTGGCCCCGAAGACCGACGGTGACGAGTACCTCCGCCTCGCGGTGCTCGGCGAGGCGAACCTGATCCCGAACATCGTCGACGCCGTCGTCGACCGGTCGCATCCGGACGGGATCATGCTCACCGGCAAGGTCGCCGAGGACGCAGCCGAGTGGGAGCGCATGTGGCACGGCAACGGCCTCGAGACGACGTTCCCGATGGTGTTCGAAGAGACCGTGAAGGTCGGCTGGGCGTACACGATGACGTGGCCCGATGACGACAGCGACGTCGGCGTGTCGATCACCGGTGAGGATCCGACCGAGTGCATCGTCGGCTACCACCCAGCCGATCGACGGCGCGCAGAGGCGAACCTGAAGCGGTTCGTGGCCGGCGACGGCGCGGCCCGCACGGAGTACGTCATCCTGTGGACGCGCACCGGGATCTACTACTGGCAGCGGTCGCTCACCGAACCTGCCGGTGAGCTGTGGCTGCCGTCCGGTGGCTCCTCCGGGCAGTGGCGTCTGTGGGGCGGCCCCGACGACGGCGAACCGGTGCGTGACAACCCGCTCGGCGACCTGCCGCTCGACGAGTTCACGTCCAAGCCGAAGCTGTACGGGCCGATCCAGCCGGAGATCTCCGACGTCGCGATCCGCACGACCGACCGCATGAACCTGCGGATGTTCAACTCGGTCGTGCTCGGCGAGCATCAGGCGTACCCGCAGCGGGTCGCCCTGAACATCGAGATCAAGACCGACAAGAACGGCAACCCGATCAACCCGCTCAAGTCGGGCCCCGATCGTGTGTGGACCCTGAACCAGGACCCCGAGACCGACGCTGCCGCTCAGATCACGACGCTCACCGCGGCGGACATGACGCAGGGCATCAACGTGTTGCGGTTCGACATCCAGCTGCTCGCGATGCAGACCCGCACCCCGATGTACGAACTCGCCGGCGACCTGGTCAACATCGCCGAGGACACCGTGAAGGCGCTCGGCGTGTCGCACGTGAAGAAGGTCCGCCGGCACCACGCCAACGCAACGGATCCGCTGCAGGGCATCGTCCGCAAGTACCACCTGGCACGCGGGAACAAGGACCTGGCGGCGCGGGCGAACGAGGCGATCGTGCAGTGGGCCGATCCCGAACTGCGCACGATGAACGAGCGGGCCGACGCTGCCACGAAGCTGACGTCGGTCGGCTACCCGTTCGAGGCTGTGGCGTCGAAGGCGATGGGTGAGTCGCCGACCGAGATCGCGAAGCTGCTCGAGCAGAAGGCCGCCGAGTCGGTCCTCGGGTTGCTCGGCGGCCAGGCGGTCAGCGATCCGGAGGACATGCAGAAGCGGATCACGTCGATGAAGCTGCTCATCGACGCCGGTGTCACGCCGACCTCCGCGGCAGAGCAGGTCGGCCTGTCGGGCCTCGAGTTCACCAGTGGCAACGCCTGACGCCCTGCTCCGGGCATACGGGCGCGAGTACGACCAGATCCGGCGACAGCTCGGCCTCACCACCATCCGGTTGTGGCGCCAACTCGGCGGACCGACCGAACAGAACATGGAGCGGTGGCTGTCGGCGATCCTGCCGGTCGTCGGCGGCGCCGAGCGAGCGACGGTGACGCTGGTGTCGCTCTACCTCGACGCCCTGTCGTCGGAGTGGGGCATCACCGCCTCGCCACGAGTCGACCCGGATCGGGTGCTCGGTGCCGGCCTCCGGGCCGGAACCCCGCCGGTCGAGGTGTACCAGCGGCCGATCATCACGGTCCGTTCACAGCTCGCCGACGGCAGGTCACTCGCCGAGTCGATCCGGATCGGCGGTACCCGGGCGGTCGCCACGGCCGACACCGACGTCATGCTCGCTCACCGGGCAACGGCCGGCGATGCGTTCGAGGCGCTCGGCTTCGAGTACTTCCGTCGGGTCCCGACCGGCAAGTCGTGTGACCTCTGCCTCGCAGCGTCGACGCAGCGATACCGGACCGGGAACCTGATGCCGATCCACGGCCACTGCGACTGCCGAGTGGTGCCGATCTACGAACGCAACGACCCCGGCCAGGTCATCAACCGGCAGCTGCTCGAACAGCGCAACGTCCGAGAAGCGATCGACGACCGTTCCCGTCGACGTGCGAACCGGCCCCCCGAGACGGTCGAACGGCCTGGCTCGAACATCGACGCCGGCCGGCGCCTCCTCGAGTCGCTCGGACTCTCCGACGTGACCGTCCGTCAGCACGGGGAGCTCGGCCCGATGCTCGTCGACCCGACGCACCACTTCACCGGCCCGGACGACCTGGCCGGATGAGATCCCGACCGTGGCGAGAGGCCACGGTCACCAACCCAGGAGGAACGCCGAGATGGCACGCTCCCGCAACCCCGGAACCCCCGTCCGAGATGGCAACGTCTGGCGGTTCCCCAACGGCCGAACCGTTCCCGTCGTCTCCGGCGGCGACGGCCCGACCCCCGACCCCGATCCGACCCCGGACCCCGATCCCAAGCCAGATCCCGACCCGGACCCCGAGCCGACGCCGGACCCCGATCCGGACCCCGCCGACGGCGGCAAAGGATCGCAGGACGCAGTGCTCGCCGATCTCGCCAAGGAACGCAAGGCCCGTCAGGCCGCCGAGAAGCGTCTCTCCGACCTCGAGGAACAGCACAAGACCGACGAGCAGAAGGCGATCGACCAGGCCCGCCGAGACGGCGAGACCCAGGCCGAACAACGCTGGCGTGACCGTGTCGGCAAGCTCGCCGTGAAGGCAGCCGCCGCCGGCAAGTTCGCCGACCCCGACGACGCGGTCGCATTCCTCGACGAAATCCCGTTCACCGACGACGGAGACGTCGACGAGGCCGCCCTCGCCACAGCGCTGGCCGGGATCCTCGAACGCAAGCCACACCTCGCAGCCGGTGCCCCCGGCGGCGGTGGAACGCCCCCGGTTCCTCGCGGGCCGCAGGGCGGCGGCGAGCAGCTCGACGCCTCGAACATGTCGATGGCGGAGTACATGGCGGCCCGCAAGGACGGCCGGATCACCTGACCACCGTGGCGCGTGAAGCGCTCCGGGATCACCCCCAACCCACCTCAACACCCCGAAGGAGTGTCCCATGAGCAACACGCTGCTCACCCCGTCGGTCATCGCCCGAGAGGCCCTGATGACCCTGTACAGCCAGACCGTGATGCTGCCGCTCGTGCACCGCGACTTCGACGCCGACTTCGCGAAGGTCGGCGACACCGTCACGGTCCGCAAGCCGGCCACGTTCACGGCCAACGAGTTCACCGGCGCGATCGCCGTGCAGGACGCGACCGAGAGCTCGGTCGCGGTCCAGATGAACCACCACCTCGACGTCTCGTTCGCCGTGACGTCCAAGGAGCTGACCCTGTCGATCAGCGACTTCCGGACCCAGCTGCTCGACCCGGCGATGGAAGCCATCGCCCAGAAGGTCGACCAGCTGCTCCTGTCGCTGTACGTCGACGTGTACAACAACGTCGGCACCGCCGGCACCACGCCCGATGGTGTCGACGACATCACCGGCGTCGGCCGCGTCCTCGACATCAACAAGGTGCCGCTCGGGATGCGCTCGCTCGCGATCGACGCGTTCGCCAAGGACAAGTTCCTGCAGATCCCCTCGTTCTTCGAGGCGGACAAGGTCGGCGACGACGGTTCGGCGCTCCGCAACGCGAGCCTCGGCCGCAAGTTCGGCCTCGACACCCTGCTGGCGAACAACATCGCGGCCCACGACAACGGCACGATCGCCCACACCGGCACGTTCGCCGTCAACGGCGCGGTCGCCGAGGGCGCCACCACGATGGCCGTCGACGGGTCGACCACCCTGACCGGCACGTGGTCGGCGGGCTCGCTGTTCACCGTGGCCGGTGTCGACGGCACGTTCGTCGTGACCGCCGACGCCGACGCGGCCGCCAACGCGATCGGTGCGGTGTCGTTCGCCCCGGCGGCTCCGGCCGGCGGCTTCGCCGACGATGCTGTCGTCACGCGGATCGCGAGCCACACGCCGAACCTCGGGTTCCACAAGACGGCGCTGGCGTTCGTCACCCGGCCGCTCGAGCTGCCGATGGGCGTCGGTGCCGGCCAGGCCGAGATCGTCAACTACGGCGGACTCGGCCTCCGTGTCGTCGCGGACTACGACA
>JAGQSS010000198.1 GCA_020439405.1 Ilumatobacter sp.
GCAGAATCGCACGATACGAGGCAACACGAGCTGGACGGCGAATCTGTGTTTCTCCTGCTAGATCACTACGAGCCAACACCAGACAACACCAGATGGACCCGTCCGGGGCGTTTCCTAAACCGTGCGTCGCAGGTTCGATCCCTGCCTGGGGCACCGTCGGGGGTCTCACTCGCATCGCTCGAGCGGCGGGTACTGTCCCCGGGGTGAGCACTCCGGACCCGGTGGTCGATGCCGAGCGCCTCGCGGTCGTCGCTCGTTCGGGGCTGATGGACTCCCGGCGCGAACCCATTTTCGATGAGCTTGCTCGCGTCGTGGCGCGTCTGCTCGACGCACCCCTCGCGTTCGTCACGATCGTCGACGATCGGCGGTCGTTCTGGAAGGCTACGTACGGGGTCGACGACGGGACACGATCCAACACGGTCGAGGAGTCGTTCTGTCAATACGTGATCAGATCGCGCGACGATCTGCTCGTCGACGACGCCGCGACGAATGCGGTCACGCGCGACAACCCGTCGATCGACGGCATGGGTGTCCGATCATGGGCGGGCGCTCCGATCATGATCGACCGAATGGTCGTCGGCGGCTTTTGCGTCGTCGACACCGTGCCGCGGATGTGGACCGCCGCCGATCGCGACATCTTGCACGCCTTCCGCGACCAGGTCGAGCGCGAGTTCGAGCATCGCCGCGCGATGCAGGTCGAACGATCCGAACGCGAGCTCGACGCACGAGCATTGGCGGACCTGCGAGCCGAACTCGTGCCCGCCGAGCTCCCTCGGGTTCCCGGCCTCGATGTCGCCGGATGGCATCACGCAGCGTCCGACGGCGCCGAGGTCCTCGGGGACTTCTACGACGTCTTCCGAATCGACGAGCACCGATGGGGGATCGCGCTCGGCGATGTCTGTGGACATGGTGTCGCCGCCGCTCGGCTCACCGCATTGATGCGATACACGCTCCGCGCTGCCGCGACGCACACGCCGGATCCGGCCGAGGCAGTGAGCGAGCTCGACCTGGCCGTGCAGCGAGATCTCGTCGACCCGGGCAGGTTCGCGACCTTGAGCTACCTCGAGGTCGACACTGCCGACACCGGCACGATCCGTCGCACCAGCGCAGGGCACCCGCCCCCGGTCGCCCGCCACGCCGATGGGACCGTCTCGTGGCTGACCGGTGCCAACGCCTCCCCGGTCGGTGTGGCGACCCGGGAATCTCGATACGGCAGCGAGACGCTGACCTTCCCCGTCGGCACCGTGCTCCTGCTCTACTCCGACGGCGCGACGGATGCCCGGGATCGCAACGGCACGCCGCTGGGCGCCGACGCACTCGGAACGCTCGTCCGCGACGCGCCGGCGGAAGATGCGCGCTCGTTCGTCGAGTGCGTCTCCGACGGCATCCTGTCCCACGCCGCCGACGACCTGCTCGATGACGTTGCCCTGCTCGCCATCCGTTTCGGGGGACGATCGACCGGGTGATGGCCCGGTCACCCGTCGTCGACCGTGCCGCGAAACGCGACACGAACCGAGGCGTGGTAGGTTGCCTGCGTCCCCTTGGGTGAGTCGCCCGCTTGGGTAGCCCGGCCGTTCAGGTCGTGCTCCGTGCAGGCTCGACGCCTCCTCCGAGCTCGACGCGAGGAAGGACGGCGATGCCGACAACCCAACATCATCACCGGTCGAGCGATCAGTAGCCGCCCCGGTCGTGGCCGCGGCGCGTGCTCGCTCTCGGGCGCGTGGGCTCGCCGTTCGTCCGGCGTTCGACCACCAGCCGGGAGGCGTCTGACGCACGACCACGTCGAGAGGAGAGCCCGATGAGCCAAGCCAGATTCGAGAAGCGAATGCGCGAGAAGGCCCGTGCCGACAAGGCACGGGAGAAGCAGGCGCGCAAGCAGGACCGAGCCGCCGAAGCGGAGGCGGCCGCACTCGTCGAGCAACCCGCGTCGGCGCCAGAACCCGAGGTGCTCGACCAGCTCGCTGCGTTGCACCACCGGTTCGAGGCGGACGAGATCGACTTCGAGGAGTTCGAGCAGCTCAAGCACGAGCTCTTGGCACAACTCGATGTCTGACGATTCGCGTCTGTGCGAGTTGCTCGGCGCGCTTCGACGTGCCGATGAGCGCGGACTCGTGATGTCGAGCGAGGCGCTCGCCGACGACCTCGGCTGGAGTCCTGGTGACGTCGCCGGAACGGTCCGCGACGCGAAGGCTGCGATGCTCATCTGGGGGCTCGGGAGCGGTGGCCAACCGCAGCCGAGGTTCGACGAGATCGAACTCACCGTCCAGGGCAACCGATACCTGCGCGAACACCCGCCGAGCGCCTGAGGCGCGTCCGGCGATCCTCCACCGAGGGTCGCACACATTCGACAGGCCGGGGTTCCGGCAGAAACGAGAGACAGATGGCCGCAGCCGAGAAGAAGACCAAGAAGCCCAAGCCGACTCGTTGGTACGCCGGTGACTCGCCGCTCGAGGATCTCGGTCCGAGCGAGCAGGTCGCCCACAGCATCGTGCAGGAGTTCCGTTACCTCTCGCCGTCCGTCGATCGCATCATGGACGCCGACCTCACGTCGTCACAGCGGTTGGAAGCGATCAACCTGTTCCGGGCGTCGCTCGACCAACTCGACGCCGGGCATCGCGATCCGCGAGCGGCCATCGAGGCCGCTCGCAACGCCGTCGACTGATCGCTCGGCGTCCGCGGAGACCCCGCACGTACGATCTCGCTCCGGCGACCGGAGTGCCTACGGGTGCCTGGTCTCGCAGCGCCAGCAGCGCTCGGTCGGCTCACCGTCGTCGAGGTGGACGGCGAGACGGCTGGGCTGCACGAGCCGTGCGGGCCCCTGCTGCGGCGATATCCGAATCGTGACGTCGTTGGAGCCGGCCCCGCGATCGACGTTGGTGACCTTGCCGGGCGCCAACGGCAGGGACGGATCGTCGTCGTCATGGACGAGCACGTGGTGGCCGACTCGGAGGTCGTTCCATCGTCGGCGGATCATGCGACGTCGCCTCGATCGAGAACGGTTCGGTCGGGAAGTCCGGATGCATCGGAGCGTGCGATCTCGGAGTGGGATGCGTACATCGCTCACCTCTCTCGTGGGTCTCAGGTGGACAGGGCCGTGATGGTCGTGAAGTGCAAACCGGCCGCTGCGATCGTGAAGGCGTGCCACACCTCGTGGTACGAGAACGTCGTCGGGCGCAACGTCGGCCACCGTCGAGCGAAGCCGAGGGCGCCCACGGTGTACACGAGCCCCCCGGCGGCGAAACACACGAAGGCGAGGGTGCCTCCCCGTTGCCAGATCGCCGGTGCGAGGGCGGCGCCCGACCATCCCATCGCGATGTAGACGGCGGGCCCGAGCCGGCTGGCGCGTTCGAAGTATCTGAGCTTGAGTACGGCACCGACCGCCGCTGCACACCAGATCGAGATCAGCACCGCGATCGCGGGACCGGTGCTCAGGCTGGTGAGTGCGAGCGCGGAGCAGGTGCCGGCGATCAGCGCAAAGATCGTGGCGTGGTCGAGTCGTCGCCAGCGTGCCCTCGCCTGGAGCGTGTGGACCCAGCGGTGATAGGTCGTCGAGACGGCGAGCGTCGAACAGAGCCCCACCGCATAGACGATGACGCCGGCCCGCGATCGGGCGCCGTCCGATTCGATGGCCAGTCCGACGGCCAACGGGATCGCACACAGCAGTGCGATGAGATGGAGGCGGCCACGCCACGTCGGTCGCGCCAATGTCCCCAATGCGTCGTCGAGCGGTCGGTCGACCACTCCCGCTTGCTCGATGCCCACGTTGACCTCCAGAACCGATCGTGGTTCGGGTCAAGGCGTCAGGCCTGCACGGGGCGACAGCGCTGTTCGGCCGTCCTGCCCAAACGAGGCGACTCGTCCCGCTTCGACCGTACCAGCCGTTTCGCTGATCTGTGCCGCGATCGGATCACTCGCACGATCGCGGGCGAACGCGTGGGGCCGACCACACGTTCGTCTTCCGGGCGGTAGCATCGCTGCTCTTGGGATGAGTCGCCTCGCTTGGGCAGGACGGCCGAACAGTGCTGTCGCCCCGTGCAGGCTCGACGCCTCGCCCCGAGCCGACAGGTTCGAGGAGCGTTCATGCACATCCACCCATCCATGCAGCATCCGACGGAAACGCCCGACGTCGTTACCGGTCCCGACGAGCGTTGCGCACCATCTGAGCTCCCGATGACGCTGATCCGCCGGACCTGGGTCCACCTCGGCGGCGTCCGGTCCGTCGACACCCCCGGACGCGGTCGAAGGCGGAGCGGGGGGAGTGGGCTCCCCGAGCACGAGCGGCGAGCGGCATGATGCCGGTTCGGTTCTCGAGCTGATGCGGCTGTTCCACTGCGACCGGTGCGGCGCGGCGATCTCGTTCGGTGCGCACGCCTGCGACGCCTGTGGCGCCTCGGTCGGATACGTCCCCGAACTCCGCCGACCACGTGTCATCGTCCCGGCGAGCGATCCGACGGTATTCCACGTCGCCGCACCCGGTGACGTTTCCGGGCCGATGTGGCGCTGCCTGAACGCCGCTTGGGGATGCAACTGGATGCTGCCCGCCGACTCGGGCCGAACCTGGTGCCGATCGTGTCGACTGACCCGTGGCCGCCCGGACACCGGCCGGCCCGAGGCGATCGCGGCCTGGACAACTGTGGAAGCCGCCAAACGGCGACTCGTCCACCAGCTGGACGAGTTCGCGTTACCCATCGAGATCGGCTCGGCGTCGATGCCGGACGGCTTGGTGTTCGATCTCGTCTACCTCCCGGGTGAAGGAGGTATCACCGGGCATCTCGACGGTCTGGTGACGCTCGACCTCGCCGAGGCCGATGACGTCCACCGAGACCGCTTGCGACGTCGGCTCGGTGAACCCTTCCGGACCGTCATCGGACATCTCCGTCACGAGATCGGGCACTACTACTGGATGCGTCTCGTCGGACAGACCAACGAGATCGGGTCGTTCCGGCGGCTGTTCGGAGACGAGCGACGCGACTACCGCGAGGCGGTGGATCAGTACTACGCCACCGCATCGCCGACCTGGGATCGGACGCGCTTCGTCACCGGCTACGCCGGTTCGCACCCGCTCGAGGACTGGGCCGAGACCTTCGCGCACTACCTCCACATCGTCGACGCCGTCGACACTGCGGTCGCCCACGATCTCGTACCGCCGGATCGTGCGGGCGTCCTGGTGACCGAGGCCGTGGGGACGCTGGGCTTCGTCGACATCCTCGACGCGTGGCGGCCGATCAACGCCGCCGTGAACGCGATCGCCGAGACCGTCGGAGCAGCGACCGTGTACCCGTTCGATCCGGCGGGCACGGTGGTCGACAAGCTCACCTTCGTCCACGACCAGATCTCGTCGCACACCGAGCGGGATCGGTTCTATTCGGACGCGTGACGACACGACGGCCGGCATCTCGGGGCGCGCGAACCGCTCGCGAATCACGCCCCTGAACGTCGATGTCCTCTCGGGCATGCCGCCGAGATCCGTGTGAAGTAAGCATCCTTAACAAAAATTGTGCAGCACGGTCTACGATCGGTCTAGGGTGCTTGCCGTGCAACGCATCTCGTCCGGGACCTTCCTCGTCGTCTGCGCCATCGCATTGGTCGGCTGCGGCTCGAACGGCGCGTCCGCCCCCACCACGACCGCGCCGGTCACGGCGCCGGCGCTCGTCCCGACGGAGTCGGACGTGACGGTCGCCGGATCGTCGGGTGATGCGGCCGCAGGTGACGAGCCGGCGGTCGTCGAGCATGCGCTCGGCGCCGTCGACGTGGTCGCCGATCCGGCTCGCGTGGTGGCGCTGGATCGGTCGCTGATCGACGCGGCGCTCGCCCTCGAACTCCCCCTCGCCGGCTACACGACCTACAACGAACCGAACGGAGGGCTCCCCGATTATTTCGGCGACGCGCTCGCGTACGCAGCGGGTGCGACCTGGGTCGGTGACCTGCTCGATCCCAACATCGAGGCGATCGCCGCCCTCGACCCAGATCTGATCCTGATGACAGCGGTCCGTCACGAGGACCTGTACGACGAGTTCTCGGCGATCGCCCCGACCGTCGCGACCGAGTCGGCGGGCGGCGGTTGGAAGGACAACATCCGACTGATCGCCGCCGCGACGGGTCGCACCCAACTCGGCGACCAAGTGCTCGCCGACTACGAGCAGCGCGCCGCCGAGGTCGGCGCGGCGGTGAACGCGGTCGCCGACGAACCGACGATCTCGGTCGTCCGCTTCGCCGATGCGATCCGGCTCTACCAACCCGTCAGCTTCAGTGGCGTCGTGCTCGAGGACGCCGGACTCGCCCGGCCCGAGAGCCAGCAGGACCGCGACGACTTCATCGCGATCATCTCCGAGGAAGAGCTCGGTCTCGCCGATGCCGACGTCCTGATCTACACGATCGCCGCTCACGACGCCGTCGAGAAGATGGCGGGGGAGGTCCAGGAGCGACCGCTGTGGCAGTCGTTGTCGGCGGTGCAGACCGGGAACGCCCACCCAGTCCTCGACGACTCGTGGATGAGCGGCGTCGGCGTCTTCGGCGCCCACCTGATCCTCGACGACCTCGAAACGATCTTCGGTGTCGGGTGACCCCGCGCCGATCGCACACACCCACCCCCGACCCTGTGAGGTTCCCATGACCCGTACCGCCATCTCGATCCTGATCGGCTCGGCCCTCGTCCTCGCCGCGTGCGGCGGTGACGACGAGTCGGCCGACACGACCGTGCCCGTCACGACTGCCGCACCGACCACGGCAGTACCGCCGACCACCGCCGCACCGACGACGGTTGCGCCCACCACGGCAGCCCCCACCAC
>JAGQSS010000199.1:0-895 GCA_020439405.1 Ilumatobacter sp.
GTCCACCCTCGGTCGGCGGGATTGAGGTCGGTGCCCGGTGCGACGACCTCGTCGATCGCGTCGAGCACGTCGTCCGACAGCACGACGTCGCGAGCCGTCAGCAGGTCGTCGAGTTGGGCCTCGGTACGGGGTCCGATGAGGGCGACGTCGACGTCGGGGTGGGCGAGCGTGAAGCCGAGCGCCATCTGCGTGAGCGTGAGCCCTGCCTCGTCGGCGATCGCGGCGAGCCGTTCGACGGCGTCGAACTTGTCGTCGTTTCCGCCGTCGAAGTGGTCGGGGTTGGTCGCCGCCCGCGAGTCGTTCGGTGGCGGCGTGGCGCGGGAGTACTTGCCGGTCAACCAGCCGCCCGAGAGTGGACTCCACACGATCACGCCGATGTCGTGTCGACGACACGTCGGCAGCACGTCGCGTTCGATCGCCCGGCAGAAGATCGAGTACGGCGGCTGCTCGGTGTGCGGCGCTGCGACACCGCGACGGTCGGCGGTCCAGCACGTCTCGACCAGCTCCTCGGCCGGGAACGTCGACGTCCCCCACGCCAGGATCTTGCCGTCGCGCACGAGTTCGGTGAGAGCGTCGATCGTCTCGGCGACGTCGGTCATCGGGTCGGGGCGGTGCACCTGGTACACGTCGATGTGGTCGGTGCCGAGCCGTCGCAGGCTGTCGTCGACGGCGCGCCGGATCCAACGCCGTGAGTTCCCGCGTCGGTTCGGGTCGAACTCGCCGTCGGTGCCCGGCATGCCGTTGTGGAACTTCGTGGCCAGCACGACCTCGTCGCGGCGACCGGCGATCGCCTTGCCGACGATCTCCTCGCTCTCGCCGAACGCGTAGACGTCGGCGGTGTCGACGAGGTTGAGGCCTTCGTCGAGTGCTCGGTTCACGATGCGCGAGCACGACT
>JAGQSS010000199.1:1120-4555 GCA_020439405.1 Ilumatobacter sp.
TCGATCGCGGTCGGGCGACCGTCGGTGACGACGTGGCGTCCGGCGACCCACACGTCGCGCACACTGCGACCGTCGGTGCCCCAGACGAGCTGGAGACCGACGTCGCCGCGCGGGGTCCAGCCCGGGGTGTCGGTGCGGTGGACCACGAGGTCGGCCTGCTTGCCGACCTCGATCGAGCCGATCCGGTCGGCCATGCCGATCGCCGCCGCACCGGCGACCGTTGCCAGCTCGAATGCCTGGTGGGCGCCGAAGCGGGTGGGGTCGACGGCGGCGTCACGGGCGATGCCGGCGGCCACGGCGGCGGTCCGCAGGATGTCGATCGAGTCGCCGGCGTTCGTGGCGTCGCAGCCGAACGCGACCCGCCCGCCCCGCTCGACGATCTCGGCGTGGCGACCGTGGGCGCAGACACCCTGGCCGAGCCGCAGGTACGCCCACGGGCAATATGCGATGGCGGTCTTCGTGTCGATCACGAGGTCGACCTCGTCGTCGTCGAGCCACACGCCGTGGCCGAGCAGGAGCTGCTCGCCGAGCACACCGAGGTCGTGGAGGTGTACCGCCGGCCGCTTCCCCGTCCGTTCGAGATAGCGCTCGGGATCGGACGACGTCGGCGACAGGTGCATCGTCATGTTGGTGCCCGTGGCGCGGGCGAGATCGGCGGCGCCTGCGAGGAGGGCGTCGGAGGCGAGGTCGTGACCGACCAGGGTCACCCACCCCTCGACCAGCCCGCCCGCCGGGAACGCGTCGACGACCGCGGCCTGACGCTCGAGAACCTCGTCGGCGGGCGCGGTGAACGGCCCCTCCTCGATGTCCCAACCCCACACACCGAGGGTGGCGCGTTGACCGAGCCGCTGGAGTCCGGCGGCGACCCGATCGGCGTGGGCCACCGTGCCGGCCTCGACCACCGTGGTGACGCCGGCGCACAACGCCTCGACCGCCGACAGCACGGCGGACGCCTCGTCGTCGTCGGGTTCGTGCGCCGCGTGGACGGGCACCGACCACTCGAAGATCGACGCGCCCGGTGGCAACAGGTCGGGGATACAGCTGCGGATCAGCGGATCGCCCGTGAGGTGCTGGTGGGCGTCGATCATGCCCGGCGTGACGACGCACGATGCGAGATCGATCTCGATGGCGCCCGGATGGGCAGCCCGCAGCTCGGATGTCGCGCCCACCCCGACGATCCGGTCGCCGGACATCGCGATCGCACCGCCGACGAGGACGTCGCGGTCGGGGTTCATGGTGACGATGTCGCCGTTGACGAGCAGGGTCACGGTGTCGGCGCCGGGCGCCGTGTCGCTGATGGTCACGGCTCAGCCGCGACGAGGTGTCCGCGAGAACACCGTACGCACGAGGGGTTCGAAGTGCTCGAGCGACTCGGCTTCGTACTCGGGATCGAACGCCGTCTGGTCCCAGTCGTCGGCGAAGCGCTCGGCCATCTCGTAGTGCTCGTGGCCGAGGTGCTTGCGGCGCATCTCGGGGTCCATGCCGATCCGGCCGTAGTAGTGGCGACCCTGGAAGTCCTGGTGGTACTTCACGACCCAGTACGCCTCGTCGCTCACCCACGGACGGAGCATCTCGGCGGCGATCGCCGGATGGTTCATGTTCGAGAACGTCTTGCCGACGTCGTGGCAGAGCGAGGCGACGATCATGTCGTCGCTCGCCCCGTCGCGTTCGGCGCGCGTGGCGGTCTGCAGGGCATGGTCGAGCTGGCTGACGGCGAACCCCTGGTGCAGCTCGCCCATCGAGCGGAGCAAGGCCATCATGCGGTCGCCGACGACCTTGAGATCGTCGTCGAGGTAGTCCTCGATGTAGGTCATGTACTCGGCCGAGAACTCGGCCATGCTGCCGCCGATCTCGCCCTCGAAGCCGGGCGAGCCGGGCACGCCGACCCGCTCGCGTGCGGCGGCGATCTCGTCGGCGGAGACGATGGTGTTGTCGGTGTCGGTCATTGGTCCTCCTGGGTGATGAGGTGCTCGGTCAGCGGTCGCCGACGAAACGGTCGGGCAGGCCGGTGGTGGTACCGGCGACGCGGGCGCCGGGCGCTTCGTACGGATGGGCGGCGCACGCGTCCACGTCGATGGCGACGCCGAGCCCGGGTGCGGTGGGCACGGGCAGCGTGCCGTCGACGATCGCGTCGAGCCCGAGGGCGGTGCCGGTGCCGAACGTCTCCCAGACCGGGAGCAGGGTCGGCGGGTACTCGACGAGTCGGATCGCCGGGACGCTGGCGGCGAGGTGCAGGTTGGCGGCGAGCGCGGCGGGTCCGGAGCAGACGTGGGGGACGACCCGCACACCGAACGCGGGCGCAGCCATGGCCATCTTGCGCGCCTCGCTGATGCCGCCGGCGGTGGCGGCGTCGGGCTGCAGTACGTCGAGTTGGCGGCGACGGAGCGCGTCGAGCGCGTCGTCGAGCCCGAACATGTGCTCGCCGTACGCCACCGGCACGGCGGAGTGGGCGACGAGTGCTTCGATACCGGCCCGCTCGGACTGGGGGAGCGGTTCTTCGATCCAGCGCACGTCGAACTCGGTGAGCGCCTCGGCGAGCGCCCGGGCGGTCGGCAAGGTGTACGTCTCGCTGGCATCGACCATCAGCTCGACGTCGGCGCCGAGCATCGGGCGCAGCTTGCGGAGGGTGTCGAGATCGGACCGCCACTCGGGGCCGGTGCGGACCTTGATCTTGCGGACGCCGCGTTCGAGCAGGGGCCGGATGACCTCGTGGTGGTGTTCGGCAGGCCCTTCCTCGAGGAAGCCGCACGAGCCGTACACCTCGACGCGATCGGCGGTGCGACCGAGGAGCTCGGACACCGACCTGCCGGCGGCCTGACCGGCGAGGTCCCAGAGCGCGATCTCGATGCCGGATCGTGCCTGGGGTGCGATCCACGCGTCGCCGAGCCGGCGCCGCGTGAACAGCCGCATGCGGTCGGCGAGCAGGTCGACCGACACCAGTTGTTGCCCGACGATCAGCGGCGCGAACACCTCGTCGACGAGGTGGGCGAGGACGCCGGCGTACGAGCAGCCGTAGCTGTCGCACACCTCGCCCCACCCCACCGAGCCGTCGTCGGCGGTGACGCGCACGAACAGGAACGACATGCGTTCGCGGTCGGTGCCGTAGCTGCAGGGGAAGGTGTCGATCCGCTCGATCGTCGGTGCGGCACTCACGACGGACTCACCCGAGCACTTGCTCGACGGAGAACTCGAGGTTGTTGCCGTCGGGGTCGGTGACGATGCAGATGTAGCCGACGACCTCGTTGCGGTACATCGGCCCGAGCAGGAGACAGCCTTCCTCGTTCGCCATCTCGGCGATCCGGTCGACCTCCTCGCGGCTGTCGAGCGAGAGACCGAGGTGGCTGATCGACGTGAGGAAGCCGTACTGCTCCTGGATGTCGCCGGTGATCTTGGTCGGCAGCTTGCCCTCGATCAGCACGATCACGAAGCGGGCGG
>JAGQSS010000199.1:4653-6783 GCA_020439405.1 Ilumatobacter sp.
AAGCCGTACTGCTCCTGGATGTCGCCGGTGATCTTGGTCGGCAGCTTGCCCTCGATCAGCACGATCACGAAGCGGGCGGCGCCGTCGGTGGTGCGGTCGCGTTCGTTGGCGAGCCACGCGGTGCGGAGGTCGGTCTCGGGATCGTGGCGCTCGTGGATGACCGCCAGGTTCGTGTACCGCTCGTAGAAGGCGAGCGTCGCCGCCAGGTCGCGCACGGGGAGCGCGATGTGGGTCAGCAACGTCGCGATCTTCGCGCTGGTCGATGTGTTGGTCATGGGAAGCCTCTCTGCTACTTGAGACCGCGGATGAATGGTTGGGCCAGCGACGCCGGCGGGCGGACCCGGCTGGCGAAGATCGACATGGCCACGATCGTGACGACGAACGGCAGCGAGGTGAGCAGGTCGCCGTTCAGTTCGTACCCCAGTGCGGGCAGCGACAGCCGGAACGACAGCACCGCTCCGAAGAGGAGACAGCCGGCGATCGTGCCGCGCAGCGTCCAGCCGCCGAAGATGACGGCGATCAGGGCGATGAACCCGCGACCCCCGACGATCGAGTCCTCGAACTGGCCGACGGCACCGAGGACGAGGTAGGTGCCACCGATGCCGGCCGTCACACCGGCGACGTAGATGCTCTCCCGGCGTCGCTTGTTGACGTCGATGCCGCTGACGTCGGCCGACTGGGGGTTCTCGCCGGTCGCCCGGAGTTCGAGACCCCATCGGGTGCGGAAGACGATCCACCAGCACAGCGGCACGACGGCGTAGATGAGATAGAAGATCCACGTCCGGTCGAACAGGGCGGCGCCGACGAGTGGGATGTCGGCGAGGAGCGGGATGCGCTGTGCGTCGGCCTGACTCGTCACCGGATCGAGTTCGGACGCGAGGAAGCTGGTGAGCCCGAGCACCAGGATGTTCAGGGTCAGGCCCACGACGAACTGGTTCGCCACGAGCCGATGGCTCATGTTGGCCTGGACGGCGGCGACGGCCACGCCGCCGAGGATGCCGCACAGCACGGCCACGACCTCGTTGCCGGTCTGGTGCATGCCCATCGCCGCCGAGAACGCGCCGGCGAGGAACATGCCCTCGAGCGAGATGTTGAGGGTGCCGGAGCGTTCGGCGACCCACTCGCCGGTGGCGCCGAACGCGAGGAACACGGCGAAGGTGAAGGCGTTGATGTAGGCGGCCTCCGACGTCAGGACGTCGCCGATCGCACTCAGGAAGTCGATCACGTGCGGTCACCCCCACTGTTCATCTGGCGTCGTCGCTGTCGCAGGAACAGCAGCGCAGGCGGGATCAGGAGGGCCAGGACGAGCAGGCCCTGCACCACGTCGGTGATGCGCCGTTCGACGCCGGTGGCGGCGAGGAACCCGGACCCGGTGCGCAGCGCGGCGAACACGAAGGCCACGACGATGGCGACCGACGCCCGCTGGCGGGACACGAGGGCGACGAGCAGCCCGGTCCAGCCGATGTTGGCCGGGAAGCCCGGGACGAGCGTGTAGTTGCCGAAGTCGCCGCCGGCGAGCATCATGCCGCCGGCGAGGCCGGCGAAGGCGCCGGACACGAGCAGTGCGCCACCGCCGTAGCGCGAGGCGGCGACGCCGGCACGCTGCGCGGTACGCGGGTTGTGGCCGAGCATGCGGAGCCGGAGGCCCCACACGGTGCGGGCCATCGCCGCCGCGATGAGGAACGCGAGCGCGATCGCGATGAACGCGGAGATCGGGAACTCGTTGCCGAACCACTCGATGCGCGGCATGCGGGTGTTCTCGGCCAGCTGCTGGCTGATCTGCTGTCGGTTGGCGCGGCCCTCGGCCGGCGCGAGCAGGAGCCACTGGTTCTTGAGCCCGTAGCCGACGAGCTGGGCGGCGATGGTGACCAGCAGCAGTGTCGTCAGGACCTCGGGGACGTTGCGGGTGTAGCGCAGCACGCCGGCGATCCCGGCCCAGAGTGCGCCGCCGACCAGGCTCGCGACCAGGAGGAGGACGATGACCCACGGCCCGGACCAGCCGAGCTTGGTCCCGAAGTAGGCCCCGAACGCGGCACCGATGTAGAGCTGCCCTTCCTGGCCGATGTTCACCAAGCCGGCGCGGTTCGACACGATCGTGCCGATCGCGACGAGCAGGAGGGGGACGGCGAC
>JAGQSS010000019.1:0-3892 GCA_020439405.1 Ilumatobacter sp.
AAACGACTCGACTTCGGGTGCGTGTGGATCAACACCCACATCCCCCTGGTTGCCGAGATGCCCCACGGTGGGTACAAGCAGTCCGGCTACGGCAAGGACCTGTCCGCGTACGCCCTCGACGACTACACGCGCATCAAGCACGTGATGGCCAATCTCGACAGCTGACGCAACGCAGCGGCGGGGATCACGGAGTGATCCGTGCCGTTTTGGTCAAGCCCAGCTGAAGTGGCTTGCCGTTTCGACGGGTGTCGCGGTACCGTGGACGTCGGCGATTGCGATGTGGGTAACGGTTGTGGTCCCGTTGCTCGCGGGAACGTCGCACCACGCCCCGTGGCCGGAGGATGCGCTGACTGGCAGTGTCCTCCGGCCACGATTCGTTTTCGGGGCCTACGATCGGCAGTATCCCCACCCACTACGACACCCTCGGCGTCCGACCCGACGCCTCGACGGCGGAGATCCGCGCCGCCTACTTGGCACGGGCGCGGGTCCACCATCCGGACGTGGCAACCGGCACGCAGCGTGACGTCAGCACGTCGATGGCCGAGCTCAACCGTGCCTACGAGGTCCTGCGACGTCCGGCGAGCAGGGCCCAGTACGACCGTGAGCTCCGCAGCCCGACCCCGGCCCCTTCGGCGGCACCGCGCAGCGCACCGCCCGATGGTGGGTACGACGACCAGGTCGTCGACACCCTGCACGACGACGACGGTGAGCCGATCCCCCCGTCACCCGGGGCACGGGCCATGCGTCGCGTCCTCAGCCCAAGCGGTCCGGCCAAGATGCCGTGGAAGCTCATGGCCGTCGCGGCGGTCGTGGGGTCGGTGGCGATCGTGGCCAGCGCCGCCCTGGTCGACGCACCGCAGGACGAGCCACCCGACGGCATCCTTCGCGTCGGGTCGTGTGTGGCCGTCGAGACGAACACCGACGTCCGGGAGATCGCCTGCAGCGCGGAGGCCGAACTCGTCGTCCGTCTCGTGATCCCGACCGACGCGACCTGTCCGGCCGCCTACCTGCCGTACCGCGACCGACTCGGTCTCGGCACGGCGTGCGTCGAGCCGTACGAGCACCCGGAGACCTGACGTGCGCGTCGCCCGCTGGATCCTGGTCGGCGCCGTGCTCGGCGGCGTCGCAATCGCGATCATCGCGATGGTCGTCGCACTGGCGTCGAACCCGACGAGCGACATCACCGATCTCGAGGTCGGCGACTGCTTCGATCTCGATCCCGAGGCCGATGGCAGCGTCGGCCTGGTCGACGTCGTCGACTGCGACGAGTCGCACAACGCGGAAGTCGTGGCGGTCGACGAATTGAATCCGGACGGCGACCAGCCGTACCCCGACGACGACGCCCTGTTCGCGCTCGCCGAGGCCCGGTGCGCCGACGTGCCACCCGATCCGCGCTTCGGAGTCCTCGCCGTGGCACCCACGCTCGCCACCTGGGAGGCTCGTGCGGGCCGGGTCGTGTGCGTCGCACTCGTCTACGGCGACGAGGAGGTCACGGGCCGCTACGGCACGCCCGACGCGTGAGTGAAACGCGCGGGCGGGTGCTACCCTTCGGTGCCCGCACGGGCGATTAGCTCAGATGGCTAGAGCACCGCCTTCACACGGCGGGGGTCGTTGGTTCGAGTCCAATATCGCCCACCCTGCGGAATCGCTCGCCTGCGCTCGACGCGGCGGGCGATTCGCCGTTTTCGGGACCTCCGGCTCTGCAACGGCGGCTCGACCGGCGCGAAGAATGGCGTATGAACGGGGCCATCGAAACGCACAGCGATCAGATCCGACAGCTCACCGAATCCGAGTGTTGGTCGCTGCTGCGATCGACCGACGTCGGACGGCTCGCGGTCGCCATCGGCGACCATCCCGACATCTTCCCGGTGAACCACTTCATCGACGGCAACTCGATCCTGTTCCGCAGTGCGGCCGGCACCAAGCTCGCCGCTGCGGTGCTCGGCCGAGCGGTGGCGTTCGAGGTCGACGGGTACGACCCGACCGACGGCGAGGCATGGAGCGTCGTCATCAAGGGCCGAGCACGCCTGATCGAGAACATGTTCGAGTACCTGGAGGCCGAGGAACTGCCGCTCTTCCCCTGGCACCTTGGCGCCAAGCCGAACATCGTGCGGATCGAGCCCGACGAGATCACCGGACGGCGCTTCTTCGCCGCCGGCCGCCGCGCCGACGACTGACACACACGACCGACGACATCCCCGGTCGCCTCTGGTCGCCCGCAGTCCGAACGGGCGTCATATCACGGTGCGACGCCGCGGGAGCCGGTAGATTCGACCGCGTGGCGAGTTTGTGCGGACGCCCCGGTTGTTCCGAGGTCGGTGTCGTCGCCTACGGCATGGTCCCCGAAGATCTCCTCTTCTGGATCGCGCCCCTCGTCGACAGCCCTGTGGCCGAGCCGAGTGTGCTCTGCGCTCGTCACGCCGACGCCATGGTCGTGCCGCGCGGCTGGACGCTCGACGACCGACGCGAGAGCGCACTGCGGCTGTTCAAGCCGCGACAGGTCGAGCGGCCCGAGAAGACGACGCGGCGTGCGTCGCGTCGCTCCCGCCCGACCGACGACGCTCCCGAGCAGCTCCAGATCGACGGCACCGGTGAGATCACCCGTCCGGTCGTGCCCGACGAGACCGACACCGACGACGACACTGCCGGGGCCGACGACGAGGGAGCGGTCGCCGACAGCACCGCCGACGCCACGCCCGAGGCCAAGCCGTGGGAGCCCGACTTCGACCACGACGACGACCTGAACGGCCTGCTCGAGGTGTCGAGCCCGCTGCTGGCGAGGGCGTTCCGCGGCGCCGGCCGGCCGCGACCCTGATGCGCACGACCGAGATCGTCGTCGTCGACGCGCCCGCGTCGGCGGTGTTCCCGTTCGTCGCCGACCTCGACCGGTACCCGACCTGGATGCCGCTCGTCCATGCCGCATCGCCGGCCGGTGACGGCGCCGAACCGGCGTGGGACGTCGAGATCCGAGCCCGGGTCGGCCCGTTCGCCCGGTCGAAGCGGCTCCGGATGCAACGCACCGAGTCGGTCGGCGACCGACTGGCGGTGTTCGAACGCGCCGAGATCGACGGACGCGACCACGCCGCCTGGACGCTCCGGGTCGAACTCGAGCCGGTACGCGGTGACCCCGAAACCACGAACGTCACGATGCACCTCGCCTACGACGGATCGCTGTGGACCGGCGGGGTGTTGGCGCGGGTGCTCGACGATCAGATCCGACGCGGCCGGGACGGCCTCGCCGCTGCTGTCGCCGACGCGTCCGAGCGCAGCTGACCCGTCAGCGCGACGACCAGGCGGTGTACCGACCGTCGCCACGACGGTCGAGCGTGATCGGCATGCCGAAGCACTCGGTCAGTGACGCCGACGAGAGCGCGTCGTCGATCGGCCCCGAGACGATCGCGCGCCCGTCGCGCAGGAGGAGCGCGTGGGTGACGCCGACCGGCACCTCGTCGACGTGGTGCGTGACCAGGACGAACGGGGGAGCGCCGGCGTCGGCGGCGATGTCGTCGAGCGCGTGCACCAGCCGCTCCCGTCCGCCGAGGTCGAGCCGTGCCGAGGGTTCGTCGAGCAGGATCACGCCAGGGTCGGTCATCAGGGTGCGGGCCAGGAACACCCGCTGCTGTTCGCCGGACGACAACGTGCCGAGCGACCGATCGGCGAACGCCTCGACGCCCATGCGGCCCAGGCACTCATGGGCGCGGGCACGGTCGGCGTCGTCGTAGCGGTGCCACCACGGCTCGAGCGCGGCGTACCGGGCGGTCATCACGATCTCGGTGGCCGTCAGCTCCGTCCGGAACTGGCCGGCGAGTGCCGCCGACGCGTAGCCGACGCGGCGCCGCAGCCGTCGCACGTCGGTGGAGCCGAGCTGCTCGCCCAGCACCCGCACGGTGCC
>JAGQSS010000019.1:3992-24836 GCA_020439405.1 Ilumatobacter sp.
CCAGTTCTCGTCGTCGCGGACGGTCAACGACACGTCGTCGACGATGTGTCGGCCGTCGCGGCGGACGACGATGTGGTCGAGTTCGAGGGGAAGGGCAGACATACGGGTGCGGTGGTCGGGCCGATCGGGGCTCCAGAACGGCCCGGATGGTGACGATCAGAAGGTATCGCGATGTACCCGAACGACCGGTCCTCGACCGTTAGGCTCTCGACCGTGTCCAGGGCGGCCCACACCCGGCGGTGGCGCATGCTCCGCGTCGCTCACCGGCGACCACGACGTCGAACGCTGACCGCTGCCTGCCTGGCCGGCGGGCTGCTGCTCGGCTCCGGCCCGGCGCTCGCCCAGGACGGCGACGAACCGCCGACCACCGAACCGATCGTCGGTGAGGACGCTGCCGAGAAGGCCGCCCGCGAGATCGCCGAGGCGCGCGAGCGGGCGAACCAGGCCGCCGAGGACTACTTCGCCGCCGAATCGCGCCTCGACCTGCTCGAACTCGACCGCCAGCGGCTGTTCGAGGAGTACCAGGAACTCGAGATCGAGGTCGAGGAACTGCGCATCGCGCTCGAGACGGTCGCGGTCGATCGCTTCGTCGCCAGTGGTTCGACCGGCATCCCGATCCTGACCGATCTGCGCGAACCGACCGAGCAGCTGCACGGCGGTGTGCTCGCCGACGTCGCCGCCCAGACCGGCGCGATCTCGCTCGACGACTACGACGAGGCCAAGCGTCGGCTGCGCGAGAAGGGCGAGCAACTCGACGACGCCGAGGACGAACTCGAACAGCAGAAGGCCGCGTTGCTCGAGCTGCAGAGCGACGCCGAGGACGAAGTCGAGCGGTTGCGCGACATCGAGGCACTGCGCCTGCAGAACGAGGCGGTCGTGGCGGCGCTCCTCGCACAGCAACGCGAAGAGGCACGACAGCTCGCCGAGTTCGAGCGGCGTCAGGCCGAGGCGAACCGCGTCCGCCAGGAGAGCGACATCGCCCGCGCTGCGGCGAGCACCGTCGACGACACCGTGTCGGGCAACCAGGGCGCGAGCGGAGGCGAGGTCGGCGGTCGCACGGGTGGCGGCGGGGCCGGCACGAATCCGCGTGCGGCCGGCGCCGGCTACGTCGACCGCACGATCGTTTGTCCCGTGCTGGGTTCGAGCAACTACGGCGACACCTGGGGTGCGCCGCGGAGCGGCGGCCGTCGCCACCAGGGCGTCGACATGTTGGCCCCGACCGGCACGCCGCTGCAGGCGGTCATCGGCGGCGTCGTCGAGTTCCGCAGCAATGTGCTCGGCGGCGTGACGATGGTGCTGTTCGGCGACAACGGCAACCGGTACTACTACGCCCACCTGTCGGCCTACGAGGGCGTGCCCGGCTACGTCGCACAAGGTCAGGTCATCGGCTACGTCGGCGACACCGGCAACGCGACCGGTGTGCCCCACCTGCACTTCGAGATCCGGCCCGGACACGGCGTCCCGGTCAATCCGTACCCTTCGGTGCTGAACGCCGGTTGCTGAGCTGCCAAGGTGAGGGCGTGACCGACCGCCCCACCCCCGAGGCCGTTCGCGACGTGCTCCGGAACCTGTTCCCGAACGACACGATCCACGACCCCGTCGCCCTCACCGGCGGAGCGTCCCGTTCCACCTGGCGGTGCCGGGTCGGTGACGCCGACGTCGTGGTCCAACGACAGACCCCCGACGCAGCGCGCGAGATGGCCGTCGAGGCGTCGGTCCTGACCGCTGCCGCCGACGTGCCGGCGCCGCCGGTGATCGCGCACGTGGTCGGCGACGATGGCGTGTCGAATCTCGTCACCCGCCACGTCGACGGCGAGACGATCGCCCGCCGGATCCTGCGCGACGACCGGTTCGAGATCGCACGTGGCCGGCTCGTCGAGCAGCTCGGGCGTGCCGCTGCACGCATCCACCGGATCGACCTCGACTCGATCGACGGGCTCGCTCCCTCCGACGTCCTGACGTCGACGCGCGTCACGCTCGACGAGCTCGGCGAGCCCCATCCCGCGTTCGAGATGGCGTTCCGTTGGCTCGACGACCACCGCCCCGACCCGCGACCGCCGTCGCTCGTCCATGGCGACCTCCGGCTCGGCAACGTGATCGTCGACGACGACGGTCTCGCCGCCGTGATCGACTGGGAGCTGGCGTTCATCGGCAACCCGATGGTCGACCTCGGTTGGCTGTGCGCTCCTGCGTGGCGGTTCGGGTCGCCGCTGCCCGCCGCCGGGCTCGGCGACCGCGAGACGCTGCTCGCGGCCTACACCGACGAATCGGGCGTCGACGTGTCGCTCGACGAACTGATCTGGTGGGAGGTCGCGTCGTCGTTGCGGTGGGGCGTGATGTGCATCGTGCAGGCGGCGCGCCACCGGTCGGGGTCGGTCCGCAGCCACGAACTCGCAGCGATCGGTCGGCGCACGTGCGAGAACGAACACGACCTGTTCCTGGCCCTGGAAGGACGCTGGTGATGGCGGCACCCCACGACAACCCGACCGCTGCCGAACTCGTTCAGGCCGTCCGCGACTGGTTGGCCGACGACGTCGGACCCTCCGAACGTCCGCCGAATCGTTTCCATCTCCGGGTCGCCACGAACGTTCTCGACATCGTGCAGCGCGAGATCGCGCTCGGCCCACAGCACGAGGTCGCACACCGTGAGCGGCTCCAGGCGCTCGGCATGCCCGACGACCGGGCGCTCGCCGACGCGATCAGATCGGGCGACGTCGACTACCGCGACGCCGAGGTACGCGCCCTCGTCTGGGACTCGGTGGTCGACAAGTTGTCGGTCGCCAACCCGCGCTACCTCGAACGCAACCCGCGTCAGTCGGGCTGAGCCGAGCGTTTCCGCCCGAGGGTCACCGGCTGACCCGCGGCGAGCTGGCCGCACGCGGCGTCGATCTCGGTGCCACGGTTCTGCCGGACGGTCGCATTCGCACCGAGCGACTCGAGGAGGTCGCGGAACTCGTGGACCCGCTTCAGCGACGACCCCTTGGTGGGATAGCCGGGCGTCGGGTTGAGCGGGATCAGGTTGACGTGAGCGGGCAGCCGGAGTCGCTTGCACACCGAAGCCAGTTCGGCGGCGTCGCGATCGCGGTCGTTGACGCCGTCGATCATCGCCCACTCGAAGCTCACTCGCCGGTTGCGGACGTCGAGGTACTCGTTGCACGCGTCGACGAGGTCGTCGATCGGATAGCGACGGTTGATGGGGACGAGTTCGTCGCGAAGCTCGTCGTTCGCGGCGTGCAGTGACACGGCGAGGTTGACCGGCAGCGGTCGCTGGGCGAGCGCCCGGATGCCCGGGAGCAGGCCGACGGTGCTGATCGTGATGTGACGGGCCGACAGACCGAAGTCGCCGTGCAGCCGTTCGACCGACTGCCACACGCGGCCCTCGTTCGCCATCGGTTCGCCCATGCCCATGTAGACCACGTTCGACACGCGCCGGTCGACGTCCTTCGCCCGGCGCGACGCGCGGGCGATCTGTTCGACGATCTCGCCGACCGTGAGGTGGCGGGAGAAACCGGCCTGCCCGGTGGCGCAGAATCCGCACGCCATCGCGCATCCGGCCTGGCTCGACACGCACACCGTGGCGCGGTCGCGGTAGAGCATCAACACGGTCTCGACCCGTTCGCCACCCGACAACTCCCAGAGGAACTTGACCGTGTTGCCGTCGTTGCTGACCGACTCGGTGATCGGGGTCAGCGCCGTCGGCAGACGCTCGTCGAGGTCGGCACGCATCGCCTTGGGCAGATTGGTCCACTCGGGCGGTTCGGTGCAGTGCTCGTACAACCCCTGCCACACCTGGTCGACCCGATAGCGCGGCGTGCCGGCGAGGACGTCGGCGAGTTCGTCGCGCGTGACGTCGTAGCGGGTGGTGACGGCGTCGGTCATCGACTCGTCCCCGCGGCATCGACCAGCCGCTCGTACTCGGCCATGCGGGCGCGGAGCACGTCGAGGCTCGCGGTCCAGAAGGCCTCGTCGGTCACGTCGAGATCGAAGCGGGCGCCGAGCTGTTCGGCGGTGTCCATGCCGGCACGCGACAGCAGGTCGTCGTAACCCTGGCGGAACCGGTCGGGGTCGGTGCGGTACGCGGCGTACAGGCCGATCCCGAACAGGAGCCCGTACGTGTAGGGCCAGTTGTAGAAGTGCGAGCCGTAGTAGTGCGGCTTGAGCACCCACATGTACGGGTGCCGGGTGGTGAGGTCGAGACCGTCGCCGTAGGTGTCGGCCTGCGCCTGCAACATCATCTCGTCGAGTTCGGCCGCGCCGAGCGTGCCCCGTGCCCGACGGGCGAACACGCCGGTCTCGAACTGGAGCCGCGACGCGATGTCGACCACGACCTGGTTCGGTCCGGTCAGGCTGACGTCGAGGAGGGCCAGGCGGGCATCGCCATCGGTCGTGTCGGCCAGGCGTTGCTCGATCGCCAGCGTTTCGCAGAAGATGCTCGCCGTCTCGGCGAGCGCCATCGGGAGCCGCCGCTGGAGCGGTGTGCGATCGGCCAGCGTGACGTTGTGGTAGGCGTGGCCGAGTTCGTGCGCAGTCGTCTGCGCCGAGTCGATCGACCCCGACCAGTTCAGCAGGACGAGCGAACGGTCGTCGCGGAACGACGCACAGAAGGCCCCGCCGGTCTTGCCTTCGGCCGGTGGCGCGTCGATCCAACGCTCGTCGAGGGCGCGGTCGACCAGTCCGCCCAGCTGTGGCGAGAACGAACCGAACGCCGAACGGACCCAGTCGATGCCCTCGTCCCAGCTGAGTTCGCTGCTGCCGATCGGGGCGGGCGCGACGAGATCCCACCAGGGCAATCCGCCGTCGTGCCCGTGGAGGCGAGCCTTGGATCGCATCCAGCGGCGCCAGTCGGGGAGCGACGCCGTGACGGCGGCCTGCATCGCGTCGTACGTGGGGCGGCTGACGCTGTTCGCGTACAGCGACGCGTCGATCGGATCGTCCCAGTGACGTCGGCGGTTGACGATCACCGCCTCGCCCTTGATGGCGTTCATCGCGGCAGCGACGGTGGTCGAGACCGACGGCCACGTCGCGATCTCGGCGTCGTAGCCGGCGCGGCGCATGGCCGGGTCGGCGTGGGTGGCCAGACCGCGGACGGCGTTGATCGGCATCCGCTCGACCGTGCCGTCGGGCAGGGTGACCTCGGCGGTGAGCTGGGAAGTCACCACCTGCTGCAGCGATCGCCAGGCCGCCGATCCGGTCGTGGACAGTTCGGCGTACAGCGCCTCCTCACGCTCGGGCATCTGGTGGGCGACGCGCTCGTCGAGTCGCGTGAGCGGGCCGACGTGGTCGGCGGCCTCGGTGCTCACCCCGGCGAGCGGCTCGACACCGAGCGAGTGCACCCACTCGGCGAGACGGGCCAGCAACGGTGCGATCCGCGAGCCCTGCTGCTCGAGCCGGCTCATGAGGGCCTGCGCACCGTCGTCGCGTGAATCGGTGGCCGTCACCGAGAGCGCGGCGACCTGGAGTTCGCCGAGCAGGCGAGCCACGTCGTTGTACGCGCGGAGAGCGGCGTCGGCCGCCTGGCCGTCGGCGTCGGTGGGCGTGCGCGGTTCGACCTGACGGATGTCGTGTTCGTCGAACAAGGCGATCAGGCGGGTGACGTCGGCGTCGAGCGTCTCCAACGCGTCGGTGAACGCGCGGTCGTCGAGCGAGGGGTAGACGTCGGCGACGCTCCAGCGGGGCAACTCGTCGGGCGTGGCGGTCGGTTCGTCGGTGATGGTCATGGGGTGGCGTGCTCCGGTGGGGCGAAGGCGACGCGACGGCGGTGGATACCGAAGCCGAGTCGCTCGTAGAGGGAGACGGCGGCGGTGTTGCCGGCGTCGACGTACAGATTGGCGATCGTGACGCCACGATCGGAGATCGAGTCGAGCCCGGCGAGCGTCAGCTGCCTGCCGAGGCCGCGGCCGTGGGCCGAGGGATCGACGGCGATCACGTAGATCTCGCCGACGACGGGTCGCTGGTCGGTGTGGAGCTTCGTCCAGCAGAAGGCGATCAGGTTGCCGTCCTCGTCGTCGAGCAGGCGGAACCCGTCGGGGTCGAACCACGGTTCGGCCTGGCGGAGACGAAGGGTCTCGATGGTCCAGCCGCCCTGCTCGCCGTGATCGGCGAAGGCCCGGTTGTTGACACCCAGCCACGCCTCGTCGTCGATCCCAGGTCGGAACGACCGTGTCGCGACGTCGCTGGTCTGGGGATGGGGGAGCGTCCGCCGCATCTCGTACAGCGCGCGCCAGGTGACGAGCCCAAGTCGACCTGCGACCGACTCGTCGTGCTCGGACGGATCGTCCATCCACCACACGACGGCGTCGTCGCGGTGTCGGCGATGGGCGTCGACGGCGGTGTCGGCGAGGTCGTCACGCACGGCGACGGCGTCGTGGATGCGCGGGTCGACGACCACCTCGAGCAGCCATGCCTCGTTGGCGGCCGACAGCTGGGCGATCGCGATCGGCTCGGCGTCGTCGAGCACGGTCACGACGATCGGGGCGGTGCCGTCGTCGGGTTCACGCCCCAGGTCGAGTCGGAGGTGGTCGCTCAGCTGCGGCGTGCCGGTGTGTGCCTCGACCCGTTCGACGAGGTCGAGGGCGCGTCGCCGGTCGTCGGTCGACGGTGTGATCGCGATCTCGGTGATGCGCACTCGGGTCAGGGTACCCGGGGTGAGGGTTGTCGTCGTTCGGCCGCGCTCGGTGACGTGACGGAGGTCATCACGGCGAAATGCAGTCGTTCTGTGTGGAGATGTTTGAACTGCGGGGTGTCCCCTGAGAGGATGAGGGTCACCAGGTTCCCGCCACCTGGTGTCGAGCGCATACAGGGATCCGCCGCCCTGCGCTCAGGGTCGATGACCCCCGGTTCGTCCGGGGGTCGTCCCCGTTTTCGCCCGAGTTCGTCAGCGGAGGGTGCGGATCGCTCGTTGGAGGGCGCGGCTGGCCATCAGGAGTTGGCGTTCGGCTTCGTGCACGGTGGTGACGACGTCCTCGCGCTCGGTGCCGAGGAACGGCTCGGCGATCGCCCCGACCCGCTCGCGCTGGCGATCGATCGTGTCCGCGATGACCGAGAGTTCGTGGACGGCGGAGGTCGGGTCGGGAGCTGGCACCCGTCCAACCTAGACGTCGTGTCCGGCAAACCGCTTTCCCGTCGGGTGCAGGCTCCTCGGTAGCCTCGGCCGGGTGATCCCCGTCCGCGACGACCTTCGAGTGCTCGAGGGTTATCACTCTCCCCAGGTCGACGTTGACGTGCGGCTCAACACGAACGAGTCGCCGCTGCCGCCGCCCGACGCGTTCCGCGACGCGCTCGCCGCCGAGCTCTCCCGTGTCGAGTGGCATCGATACCCCGACCGGGCTGCGCTCGAACTGCGCGAGGCGATCGCCGACTGGCACGGTGTCGACCCGTCGATGGTGTTCGCAGCGAACGGGTCGAACGAGGTCCTCCAGACCATCCTGCTCACCTACGCCGGGGCCGGACGTCGCGTCGCCACGTTCGAGCCGACGTACCAGATGCACGCCCAGATCGCCCGGGTCGTCGGCAGCGAGGTCGTCGAGGGCGAACGCAACGCCGACTTCACGCTCGATCCCGCCGAGATGCGCCGAGTGGTCGATCAGCACGACCCTCATGTCGTGTTCCTGACGTCGCCCAACAACCCAACGGGCTTGGTCGAGCCGGCCGCTCGGATCGGTGAGCTGCTCGAAGTGGCGAACGGGCTCGTCGTCGCCGACGAGGCGTACGCCCAGTTCGCCGACTGGAGTGCGTTGTCGATGATCGACGAGCAGCGCCCGCTCGTCGTGACGCGCACCTTCTCCAAGACGTGGTCGATGGCCGGTGTCCGTCTGGGTTACGCGATCGGCCCCACGTGGTTCGTCGACGACCTCGAGAAGGTCGTGCTGCCGTACCACCTCGACACCGTCAAGCAGCTGGCGGGTCGGATCGCCCTGCGTTTCGTCGACGACATGAACGAGCGGGTGCAGCTGATCGTGTCCGAACGCGAACGAATCTCCGACGCGATGCGCTCCCTGCCGATCGACGTCACGCCGAGCGGTGCCAACTTCGTCCTGTTCCGTCCGACGTCGATGGGCGGACGCGAACTCTGGCAGGAGCTGCTCGATCGGAGTGTGCTCGTCCGCGACTGCTCGGGCTGGCCGCGCCTGGCCGACTGCCTCCGCGTCACCGTCGGCACCCCCGACGAGAACGACGCCTTCCTCACCGCCCTCAAGGAGATCCTCGCATGACCGCGCGCACGGCCAGCCGCAGCCGCACGACCAACGAGACGTCGATCGAGATCTCGATCGACCTCGACGGCACCGGCCGCACCGACATCTCGACCGGCATCCCGTTCTACGACCACATGCTCGACCAGCTCGGTCGGCACGGCGGGTTCGATCTCACCGTGCACGCCGACGGCGATCTCCACATCGACACCCACCACACCGTCGAAGACGTCGCGATCGCGCTCGGCGAGACGTTCCGTGAGGCGCTCGGCGACAAGGCGGGCGTCCGGCGCTTCGCCAGTGGCCGCTATCCGCTCGACGAGGCGCTCGTCGACATCGCGCTCGATCTGTCGGGTCGTGCCCACGTCGAGTGGCTCGTCCCGATGCCCGAGAGCCTGCCGCTCGGCGAGCCGGCCTTCGACCCTCAACTCGCCGAGCACGCCGTCTCGTCGTTCGCCCAGGCGGCCGCCATCACGCTCCACGTCGAACTGATCCGCGGCCGTAACGTCCACCACATCATCGAGGCGACGTTCAAGGGCCTCGCCCGGTCGCTGCGCGACGCCGTCCGCATCGATCAGCCGGGTGGGGTGCCCTCCACCAAGGGCGTGTTGTGAGCGCCGACCGGCCTCTGATCGCCGTCCTCGACTACGGCATCGGCAATCTGCACTCGGCGCACAAGGCGATCGAGAAGATGGGCGCCGACGCCCGGCTCACCGCCGACGCCGGCCTGATCGCCGGCGCCGACGGGGTCGTGCTCCCCGGCGTCGGTGCGTTCGGCGCGTGCATGGACACGTTGCGGTCGGTCGGTCTGGAGACGCCGGCGCTCGACGCCGTGGCGTCGGGTCGGCCGTTCCTCGGCATCTGTGTCGGCATGCAGATGCTGTTCGACGGGTCCGAGGAGAACGACGACGTGACCGGACTCGGCGTGATCCCCGGCACGATCCGGTGGATCCCGCCCGGGGTCAAGCGGCCGCAGATGCAATGGAACCGGCTCGAACTCCGACGCCCCGACGACCCGATGCTCGCCGACCTCGGCGACGACCCGTGGGTCTACTTCGTGCACTCGTTGCACGGCGTGCCGTCCGATCCGGCGGTCGTCGCGGCCACGTGCGAGTACGGCACCGAACTCAACGCCGCGTTCCGACTCGACAACGTGTTCGCCACCCAGTTCCACCCGGAGAAGTCGGGCCCGACGGGATTGCGTCTGCTCGCCAACTTCGTCGGCGTGTGCGCCGCCGCGCGCGACGGAGCGGTCGCATGACGTCGACGATGTGCGACCTCTACCCGGCGATCGACCTGCGGGGCGGCAAGGTCGTGCGGCTCACCAAGGGCGACTACGACGCCGAGACGGTGTACGGCGACGACCCGGTGGCGGTGGCCGTCTCGTTCGCCGACGCCGGTGCGCCGTGGGTGCACGTCGTCGACCTCGACGCCGCACGCTCCGGCGACCCGGTCAACCGGCCGGTCGTCGCCGCCGTCACGAAGGCGCTCGCCGGACGGGCACACCTCCAGACGGGTGGTGGCGTGCGCACCGTCGCCGACGCCGAAGCGCTCGCCGCTGCGGGCGTGAGCCGTGTCGTCATGGGGTCGGCCGCCGTCGCCGACCCCGAACTCGTCGTGGCCGCATCCGAGGTGTTGCCGGTCGCGGTCGGTCTCGACCACCGTGACGGTGAGTTGGCCGTGCACGGCTGGACGGAGGGGAGTGGCGTGCAACTCGCCGACGCGCTCCATCGGTTCCCGACGGCGGCGGCGTTCGTCATCACCGACATCAGCCGCGACGGCATGCTGACCGGCCCCGACGTCGAGGGCCTGTCGGCCGCCGTGGCGGCCACCGATGTCCCCGTCATCGCGAGCGGGGGCGTCGCAACCCTCGACGACGTCGTCGCGCTCGCCTCGATCCCGGGCTTGGCCGGCATCATCACGGGCAAGGCGGTCTACGAGGGCCGGTTCACGGTCGCGCAGGCGATCGAGGTGTTGGAGATCGACGGATGAAAGTCGCTCGCGTCATCCCGTGTCTCGACGTGACCGGCGGTCGCGTGGTCAAGGGCACGAACTTCGTCGATCTGCGCGACGCCGGCGACCCGGTCGAGCTCGCGGCCCGCTACGACGCCGAGGGCGCCGACGAACTGGTCTTCCTCGACATCACCGCCTCGTCGGACGATCGCGAGACCACGGTCGACATGGTGTACCGGGTCGCCGAGCAGGTGTACATCCCGTTCACGGTCGGTGGCGGCATTCGTTCGCTCGAGGACGCCCGTCGCATGTTGCGCGCGGGAGCCGACAAGGTGAGCGTGAACACGGCGGCGGTGCAGCGTCCCGAGGTCATCTCGGAGATCGCGACCGAGTTCGGCGCCCAGTGCGTCGTGTGTGCGATCGACGCCAAGCGACGCGACGACGGTGCACCCCCGTTCGAGGTGTACCTCCACGGCGGTCGAACGCCCACCGGCATCGACGCCGTCGAGTGGGCACGCCGTGCCGTCGAACTCGGCGCCGGTGAGATCCTGCTCACCTCGATGGATCGGGACGGCACCAAGATCGGCTTCGACAACGAGCTGACCCGAGCGATCAGCGATGCGGTGACGGTGCCGGTGATCGCGTCCGGCGGGGTCGGCACACTCGACCACCTCGTCGACGGAATCGTCGACGGTGGTGCCGACGCCGTGCTCGCCGCGTCGATCTTCCACTTCCGCGAACACACCGTCGCGGACGCGAAGCGCGCGATGTCGGACGCCGGCATCACGGTGCGTCCACCGGGGAGCTGACAACCGCCGCGAGCAGCCGGTAATCGGTTGTGTCGGGCGGCGGACAGGTCGAAGAATGTGCGTATGGACGCGACGGAGATCCTCGGCGGTCTCCGACCGCTCGTGCTGGTCGTCGACGCGGCCGGAACCATGCTCGACGCCCGCGGGGGAGCCGGCGGCTTCCTCGGTCATGTCCCCGCCGACCTCGTCGGCCAGCCGGTGTTCGACCTCGTCGCTCCCGAGGCGCTCGCCGACGTCGTCGGCTACTTCGCCCGCCTGACGGGCGAGCCCTCGCACCCGAAGCTGCTCCCCATGCCGTTCCGCTCCGTCGCCTCGGCGACCGACGGGCGCCCGCACGGTGTCGACGTGATGCCCACCGGCGTCGTCGACGAGGCCGGCGCTCGCACGTGGGTCGTCCTCCTGATCCCGCACTCGCTCCAGACGACCGTGTCGGGGCCGCTCGACGCCGAGCTGTCGGACGCCGGGCGTGACGAGGTCCGGAGCCGCCTGTGCGACGAGTTGTGCTACTCGAACGAACGCGGCGCGCTGCGGTGGTACTTCGTCGACCTGGTCGACGGGCGACGGGTCTTCGGGCCGAGCGACGACGTCGAGTTGGTCCCCGCCCTGCAGAAGCTCGTCGACACCGGATGGGCGCCGTGGGACGTGCCGTCGCTTCCGATCGACGAACCGGTGCGACCGCGTTCGGTCGACGACGTGCTCGTGCCGAGCCGCCCGCCGGAGCGGCTCGCGTCGGCGGCGTGCGAGCACTGCGAGCCCGGGCAGCACTTCCGACTCGGATACGTGCCGGTCGAACTCGACGGCGAACTGATCGGCGTGTACCTCGAACTGCGCTGGGTCCCCGAGGAAGGTGAGCTGGCCGTCCGGGCGAACGTCGCCGGACGCATCCACGACCTGTGTCGCGTCACGGCGCTGTTGCTCGAGCGGTGGCGCGACCGCGATCGGCTCGTGCTGGCGGCGACCCGCGACTCGCTCACCGGTCTCGCCAACCGCGACGCGTTCACGGACGCACTCGCGGCGGCATCCGACCCGTCGGCGGTGCTCTACGTCGACGTCGATCGGTTCAAGTCGGTCAACGACCGGCTCGGCCACGCCGCGGGCGATCGCGTCCTCGTCGAGATCGGTCGACGGATCGTCGCCGTGTGCCGCCCCGGCGATGTCGTCGCGCGGTTCGGAGGCGACGAGTTCGTCGTGCTCCTCGACGGGGTCGACCTCGCCGCCGCCGAAGCGATCGGTGAAAGGATCGTCGAGGCGGTCTCGGCACCGCTGTTCGTGAACGGCGCACCGGAACACGTGTCGTCGAGCGTCGGCGTCGCGACGTGCGTGCCTGGCACCGACCCGGTCGACCTCGCCGATCGGGCGATGCTGGTCGCCAAGCGCTCCGGCCGCGCACGGGTCGTCGTCGCCTGATCGACGCGGTCGATCGCGGTCGGATGTCACGCGGCGACGTCGCCCGGTGTGACCCGAGGCGGCACGGGTACAGTCGCCGACATGGCTATCCCGAATGAATCCATGGAGTACCGCCGCCTGGGCAACAGCGGCGTCAAGGTCAGCGCACTCGGCTTCGGGAGCTGGGTCTCGTTCGACAACCAGATGGGCACCGACATGGCGCTCGAGTGCATGCAGGCCGCCCACGACGCAGGCTGCAACTTCTTCGACAACGCCGAGGCGTACGCGGCCGGCAAGAGCGAGAAGATCATGGGCGAGGCGCTGCGTCAGCTCGATTGGCCGCGCTGGTCGTACGTCGTGACGACGAAGCTGTTCTGGGGCATCCACGGGCAGGACCCGAACATGCGCAACACCCTCAACCGCAAGTACCTGATGCAGGCGATCGACGGTTCGCTCGAACGGTTCGGGCTCGACTTCGTCGACGTCGTGTACTGCCACCGCGCCGACCCGGACACGCCGATGGAGGAGACCGTCTGGGCGATGAGCGACATGGTGTCGCACGGCAAGGCGCTCTACTGGGGCACGAGCGAGTGGTCGGCCGACGAGATCCGCCACGCGATCGACATCGCCGAGCGGCACCACCTCCACAAGCCGGTGACCGAGCAGTCGCAGTACAACCTGCTCGAACGCGACAAGGTCGAGGTCGAGTACGCCCGCCTGCACGCCGAGACCGGATACGGCAACACGATCTGGAGCCCGCTCGCCTCCGGCCTGCTCACCGGCAAGTACCGCGACGGGATCCCCGAGGATTCTCGTGCCGCGCTGTCGGGCTATGAGTGGCTGAACGAGCGGATGAGCGACCAGGAAGCCGTCGCCCGCATCGAGAACCTGCGCCCGATCGCCGACCGCCTGGACTGCTCGATGGCGCAGCTGGCGATCGCCTGGTGCACCAAGCACCCGATGGTGTCGAGCGTCATCACCGGCGCCAGCCGGCCGAGTCAGGTCGTCGAGAACATGCAGGCGGTCGAGGTCATCGACCGGTTGACCGACGACGTGCTCGCCGAGATCGACGCCGCCCTCGCCTGAACCCGTGCACCGTCACCCCCCTCAGGGGGTGACGGTCAGGGTGCGGCGGAGCACCTTGCCGGTGGTGTTGCGGGGGAGTTCGTCGATGAACCGCACGTGGCGGGGCACCTTGTGGGTCGCCAGCTGTGCCTTGACGTGGTCCTTCACGTCGCGCTCCGACATCTCCTGGCCCGGACCCAGCACGACGAAGGCAGCCAACACCTGACCGAACTCGTCGTCGGGAACCCCGGTGACGACGACGTCGACGATCGACGGGTGGGCGTGGAGCAACTCCTCGACCTCGCTCGGGAACACGTTCTCGCCACCCGACACGATCATGTCGTCGTCGCGTCCCTCGACGAACAGCAGTCCGTCGCGGAACGAGCCGACGTCGCCGGTCGAGACGAGGCCGCCGATCCGTTCCTTGTCGTCGCCGTTGGTGTAGCCGTCGAACTTGAGGGCACCGCCGACGAAGATCCGTCCGGAACTGCCTTCGGGCAGACGATTGCCGTCGCCGTCGAGGATCGCGACATCGACCCATTTGCAGGGTCTGCCGGCGGTGGTCGGGTGCGCGGCGAGGTCGGCCGGTGTGGCGATCGTCGCCGACGCGACCTCGGTCGAGCCGTACAGGTTGTAGAGCACCGGGCCGAACCGGGCGAGCACGTCGGTGACGAGCTGCCCCGAGATCGCCGAGCCGCTCGACGCGATGACGCGCAGTGACGGCAGGCGCAGCTCACCGTCGTCGTGCTGGAGGATGCGGCTCAGCATCACCGGGACCACCACGAGCACGTCGGCGCCTTCGTCGGCGACGGCGTGCAGGGTGCGTTGTGGGTCGAACTTGCGGGCGATGACCGCGGTGGCGCACCGCGAGAAGCCGAGCAGGAGGTGGCTGAGCGCCCACGCGTGGAAGAGGGGAGCGGCGATGACCTGGACGTCGCCGAGCTTCAGGGGAATCCGGTCGAGGATCGCGGCGACCCCTTCGATCGCCGACGGGCCGCTCTCGCGGGCGGCGCCCTTCGGACGCCCCGTGGTGCCGGAGGTCAGGATCACGACCCGGCCGACGTCCTTGGTCGGCTCGACCGTGCCGCCGAGCGTGGCCCGCCGTGCCAGGTCGGCCTCGTCGATCGACCGCTCGACCATCGAGTCGGCGACCATCTCGGCGTATTCGTCGTCGTGGATGATGAGGTCGAGCTGCTCCGCGTCGGCGACGTCGGCGAGCTGTGGCCCAGCGAAGCCGGTGTTGAGCAGGATCGCATCGGCGCCCACAGCGGCGACGGCGCCGAGCGCCTCGATGAAGCCACGGTGGTTGCGGGCGAGGATGCCGACGCGGGTCCCGCGCCCGATGCCGTCGTGCGCGAGGCTCGCCGCGATCGACTGTGTTCGTGTCCACAGTTCGGCGTAGTCGATGCTGCCGTCGTCGTCGATCACGGCGAGACGATCGGGGTAGCGGGCGGCAGCGCCGGCCACGAGTCCGGCGATCGACGACCCCCACGGGGCCATGGCCGCCAGCGCCCGCGGGAACCGGTCGGGCCGTTCGAAGGGAGTGAGGAACGAACGCGCCAGGGTGACACCGACGCCGACGGAACGGCCGAGATCCATGCCTCGGACGATAGTGGTGATCCGGGCGAGCTGCCCGCGGCTCGTGTGCGCGGAAACCTCCTTCGCTCGGGCCGTCCCAAAGGGTGAGAATCACATGCATGTCGTCCGAACGTCGCGCTCGCGCCGTGCTGCCACTGCTCCGGCCCCAGGCCGGCCGCTGGGCCGCGCTCGGTGCGCTGACCGCGTTCGGGGCGGGGTTGACGGTCGTCGGTCCGCTGGTGGTTCGACGGATCGTCGACGAGGCGGTCGCCGGCACCACCACCGCGACCATCCAGCGACTCGCGACGGTCTTCCTCGTCATCGTCGTCGCCGCCCAAGTCGTGTCGGTGCTCGTCGCCCGCGCCGCGACGTACACCGCCTGGCGGACGACCAACGAACTCCGCATGCGGATGGCCCGACACGTGCTCGGACTCGACCACGAGTTCCATCGACGCCATACGCCGGGCGAGCTGATCCAACGCGTCGACGGCGACGTCACATCGGTGTCCGACCTGCTCGGCCGTGTCCTGCCGAAGGCGGTCGGTTCGGCGATCCTGGTCGGTGGCATGGTCGTCGTCGTGTCCGTCATCGACTGGCGGATCGGCGTCGGCATGCTCGTGTACGTCGTCGCCGCCGTCGGCGTGATCCTCGTCCTGCGACATCGCGCGGTCGAGGAGTCGGCCGACGAACTCGGGGCGTACGCCCGGTTGTACGGCGGGATCGAAGAGCGCCTCAACGCCGCCGAAGACCTTCGGTCGAACGGTGCGGGCGGCCACGCGATGTGGCGGTTCGTCGAGGACTCCGCCGGAGCGCTCGACCGCTCGGTACGCCGCGAGTCTGCGTTCCTCGGGATGTGGTGGGGCGTCCAGGGCGCCGTCGTCGGTGGCGTCGTCGTCTCGGTGCTCGCCGGTGCGGTGTTGGTCTCGCGTGGCACGATCTCGGTCGGCACCGCGTTCTTGCTGTTCCAGTACGTGCTGCTGATCCAGCGCCCGCTCGAAGAAGTGGTGCACGAACTCGAGACGGTCCAGAAGGCGACCGGTGCGATGCGGCGCGTGCTGGCGTTGATGGAGATCGAGCCGACCGTGCTCGACCTCGGCACCGTGTCGCCCGTTGCAGGCCCGCTGTCGGTCTCGCTGACCGGCGTCGACTTCGACTACGGCGACGACGAGCCGGTGCTGAGCGACGTCGATCTCGAGATCGGCGCCGGCCGCTCGGTCGGGATCGTCGGTCGAACCGGGAGCGGCAAGACGACGTTCTCGCGCCTGGTACTGCGACTCGTCGAGGCGACCGGCGGCGACGTGCGGATCGGTGGCGTCCCGATCGCCGACATCCCGATGGGCGAACTGCGCCGCCGGGCGGCACTCGTGCCCCAGGAGGTCGAGCTCTTCAGCGGCACCATCCGCGACAACGTCACCCTCTTCGATCCGTCGCCGACCGACCGCGACGTCGAGGCGGCCCTGCGCGCCGTCGGTCTCGGCGCACTCGTCGACGGCGGCATCGACCGACCGCTCGGCGGAGGCGGTGCCGGACTCTCGGCCGGCGAGGCGCAGCTGCTCGCGATGGCACGTGTCTGGCTGCGCGACCCCGACCTGGTCGTGCTCGACGAGGCGACGGCGCGGGTCGACCCGGTGACCGAGCGACGCATCGAGTCGGCGATGCACGAACTGATGCGGGGGCGGACGACGCTCGTCATCGCTCACCGCCTGTCGACGCTGTCGGAGGTCGACGACATCGTCGTGTTCGAGGCAGGTCGCGTGGTCGAGTTCGGCGAGCGGCGTGCGCTGGTCGGCGATCCCGACGGTCGCTTCCGACGGCTGCTCGATCTCGCCCTCGAACCCGAACACGATCCGTCCGAAGGGCTGCTGGCATGAGCGCGTCCACCGACACCATCACGACGGGTCGCACGGATCCGTCGACCGGCACGAGCGCCTGGCGTCTCGCGTGGCGGGTGAGTCAGCACGACAAGCGCACCTTCTGGGCCGGCGAGATCCTGTTCGTCCTGTTCTTCGTGTTCCCGGTCGGCATCGGCTGGGTGCTCGGCCGCGCCTTCGACGCCGTCGGTGGCGGCGACGTGTCCACGGCGGCGTGGTGGGTCGTCGCGTTCGTGGCGCTCGAGATCGGCCGGATGGCCACCATCCACGCCGCTGCGCTGGTCTGGACGCGTGTGTGGCTGCAGATGCAGACGTTCCTGCGCGCCAACCTGCTGACGGCACAGGTCGCGAGCGGCGGCGTCGAGGCGGGGCAACCCGTCGGTTCGGCGGGCGAGGCGGTCACCCACTTCCGCGACGACGCCGAAGACGTCGCCCGATTCGTCGACGGGATGGTCGACGTGTCCGCCGGGCTCGTGTTCACCCTGCTCGCCGGACTCGTGATGGGGCTGACGAACGTGGCGGCAGCGATGATCCTCGTCGTCCCGCTCGTGATCGTCGGCGTGGCGACCAAGGCGCTCGACAACCGCATCAAGATGTACCGGGCGGCCGACCGTGAGGCGACCTCGGCCGTCACCGGTCTGGTGGGCGACATGATGGCCGCGGCGACGACGGTCAAGGCCAACGACGCGACCGAGCCGCTGCTCGACCGCCTCGACGTGCTGGTGGAGCGACGTCGGCACACGGCGGTCCGCGACCGCGTCTTGGAGGAATGCCTCGAGGCGTTCAGCCGCGGTGTGGCCGACGTCGGACTCGCGCTGGTGCTGCTCGTCGGTGCGAGCGCGCTCGCTGCCGGCACCTTCGGGGTCGGCGACATCGCGCTGTTCACGGCGTACCTCGGCTGGCTCGGATTCCTGCCCCGTATGGTCGGCCGTGCGCTCGCCCGTCAGAAGCAGGCGGCCGTCGCGTTCGAACGGATGCGGCACCTCGTGGCCGACGGCGACGCTCGCAACACCGTGTCGCCGCGACATCTCCCGATCAAGCGCACCGACGTGCGGGAGCGGCCGGTGCCGCAGCGACCGGCGCGGGTCGCGCTCGACCGGCTCGACGTGGTCGGGCTGTCGGCGCGCTACCCGAGTGGGGCCGGTGTGTCCGACGTGCACCTGTCGATCGGTCGCGGCGAGTTCGTCGTCGTGACCGGCGAGATCGGATCGGGGAAGAGCACGCTGCTGCGCGCGATCCTCGGGCTCGCCTGGCAGGCCGACGTGACCGGCGAGGTCCGGTGGAACGGCACGGCGCTCGTCGACCGGGCGTCGTTCCTGGTGCCGCCGAACGCCGCGTTCCTCCCTCAGGTGCCGCAGCTGGTGTCCGACTCGCTGGCCGAGAACATCGCGTTCGGTGACGCCGACGCCGATCAGGTCCGGCGGGCGCTGACCATCGCGATGCTCGCCGACGACGTCGGCAGCTGGCCCGACCGCGAGGAGACGTTGATCGGGCCCCGAGGGCTGCGGTTGAGTGGCGGCCAGCGGCAACGGTTGGCGGGAGCTCGTGCCGTGGTCCATCGGCCGGAGTTGGTCGTGCTGGACGACGTGTCGAGCGCGCTCGACGTCGAGACCGAACTCCAGCTGTGGCAGAACCTCGCCGAGGCCGGCCTCACGGTCCTGGCGGTGTCACACCGCGCCGTCGCCTTCGAACGCGCCGACCGCGTCTACCGGCTGGAGAAGGGTTCGCTCGTCGGCTGAGAACGGATCTGGTCAGACCAGGTCCGTTCTCGACAGCCGGGTCATCCGGGTTCGTGAGGAACGGACCTGGTCTGACCAGATCCGTTCCGCGGGTCGAGGTTCGAGTGCAGCCACGTGACGGTGAGGTCGGCGACGGGCGTCGTGTGGCCGGCGAGGAAGTGGTCGGCCGACGGGAGGATCTCGAGCTCGGCGTTCGGCCAGTCGGCCACGGTCTCGGTGACCGTCTCGATATCGGTGATCTGGTCGTGGCGGGGAGCGATCACCAAGGCCGGGACGGTGGGCGCCGACACCGAGATCATGGCGAGTGGGGGAGCGACGGCGGCGAGCCCGGCGATCCGGTCGTCGACCGTGGTGAGCGCGACCGCCGCACCGAACGAGTAGCCCGCCACGAACACCGGACCGTCGACGACGGCAGCGAGCTCGTCGACCGCTGCGATCACGTCGGCGCGTTCGGCGATGCCGCCGCCGTGCTCGCGACGGAAGTCGAACCGGAGTGCCGCGAACCCCGCCTCGATCGCTCGATCGAAGATGGCGCCGACGACCGGGTTGAAGCGGTTCCCGCCGTAGAGCGGGTGCGGATGGCACACCACCAACGCCGCCGCAACGCCGTCGGGCACCGCCACGTCGGCGGCGAGCCGATGGCCGTCCGACGTGGTGAGCTCGACCGTACGCTGCGTCGTGGCCATCCGCCGACGGTACCCTCCGTTCCGTGGCCGACAGCGACCAGAAGCTCCCGATCAAGATGCTCAACGATCGTCTGTTGGTGAAGCTGAGCAAGGAAGACGGCGAGCGCACCTCGTCCGGCGGCATCCTCATCCCGGCGACCGCGCAGATGGCGAAACGGCTCGTGTGGGCCGAGGTCGTCGCACTCGGACAGAACGTGCGGGCCGCCGAGGTCGGCGACCGCGTCCTGTTCAGCCCCGACGACCGCTACGAGGTCGAGGTCCAGGGCGAGGACTACATCATGTTGCGCGAACGCGATCTGCACGCGGTCGCCGCCAAGCGCATCGAAGCCAGCACCGGCCTGTACCTCTGACGAACTCGTCGGAACGGCGCTTCGTCCGGAGCGACGAAACGTATCCGACCCCATTCGACGGGCGGGACGACTCCTAGGCTGGGGTGCATGCCGACCGGAGTTCGCATCGAGGCCACGTCCGACCAGCTCGACGCCGTGACGTTCAACGACCACGGGCTCGTCACCGCCATCGCGCAGGACGTCGAGACCAAGGAGGTCCTGATGCTGGCCTGGATGAACGCCGAGTCGCTCCGCATGACGTTCGACGAGGGCCGCATGGTCTACTGGTCGCGCAGCCGTCAGGAGCTGTGGCGCAAGGGCGACACGAGCGGCGACCGCCAGTTCGTCCGCGAGGCGTACTACGACTGCGACGGCGACGCCCTCCTGTTCCTCGTCGAGCAGGAAGGCAAGGGCGCGTGCCACACCGGTGAGCGCTCCTGCTTCCACAACGCGTTCGGCTCGTGAAGATCCAGCCGTCACGCGACGAGTTCCACCGACTCGCCGGCGAACACACCGTCGTCCCCGTCTGGACCGAGGTCCTCGGCGACCTCGAGACGCCCGTGGCCGCCTTCGCGAAGCTGGTCGGCGACGAGCCGGGCTTCCTGCTCGAGTCGGTCGAGCACGGCGAGCGCTGGGCACGGTTCAGCTTCGTCGGACGCGATCCGTCGGCCACGCTCGTCCTGCGCAACGGCGAGCTCAGCGTGACCGGCGACCTGCCGGCCGACGTGCCGACCGACCGGGGGATCCTGGCCGCGATCGAATCGTTGCTCGAGGTCTACTCCAGCCCGGCCTTCGCCGACCTGCCGCCATTGCACGGCGGCATCATGGGCTTCCTCGGTTACGACGTGATCCGTGAGGTCGAGCACCTCCCCGACGTGCCGCACGACGACCACGGGTTGCCCGACGCCGTGATGAGCGTCATCGGTTCGCTCGCAGCGTTCGACCACTGGCGTCAGCGGGTCTACATGATCGAGAGCGTGCCGACGCACGGCCTCGACACCGCCGAACTCGACGACGCGTACGACCGCGCGTCGGTGTCGGTGCTGGCCGGTGTCGACCGGCTCGCGCAACCCTTGCCGTACCTGCCGGTCGAGCCGCCGACCAAGGACGACGACGTCCCCGAGCTGCGCTCGACGATGCCCGACGGCATGTATCAACGTGCCGTCGACGTCGCCAAGGAGTACATCCTCGACGGCGACATCTTCCAGGTGGTGCTCGCACAGCGGTACGACCTCGAAC
>JAGQSS010000001.1:0-23343 GCA_020439405.1 Ilumatobacter sp.
GGTGGTGGACGACGTAGCTGCCGGCCTTGAGGTCTTCGAACGTCGTCGTGCCCTCGCGCTTGCGGGTGCGAGCCTTGCGGTGCGCACGGCGACGACCGGTGAGGTCGCTCTCCGCGACGATCGTGACCTGGGCGTTCGGCAGGTTGCAGCCGCGGTGCAGCGGCGCGATCGCGATCCGATTCGGTGCGGTGTCGGACACCGGGATGTCGAGATCGTGGTCGAGCAGGATCTCGTGGAGTCGCGCGGCCGACCCGGCGCCGTCGGCAGCGACGATCACACGGTGGCCCTTCGCCAGCAGGTCCTTCAGCCGGTCGGTGAGACCTGTCCCGTCGCCGCCGACCGGGCCCCAACCGGTCGCCTCCACCATCGGGGTGTCGGGTGATTCGGGGGTGGAGTCGACGGTCCAGAACGATCCGACACCGGCGAGCAGCGCATCGGGGTCGGCGTGGAGCCGGGGGAACTCCTTGTCGGGGTCGCGTGCCCAGGTGCTCGCCAGCGCGCGAGCGAGGTCGTCCTCCTCGGCGAGCAGATCGGCGGCGCGGTCGCGCATACGGCGCGGCTCGATCAGCACGACCTTGGCGGTGTCGGGAAGGACGTCGGTGAGCATGACGTCGTCGTCGACGAGCCACGGCAACCACGATTCCATGCCATCGAAGTGGGCGCCTTCGGCGAGTCGCTCCCACTGTTCGCGGCCCCACGGCTCGCTGCCGACCAGCCCGGCGGCGCGCTCGCGCACCTCGTCGGTCGGGATCAGCTCCCGGGCCGGGAAGATCAAGGCGCTGTCGAGGTCGGCCGTCGACCGCTGGTCGTTGACGCCGAACGTCGTGAGCCGGTCGACCTCGTCACCCCACAGGTCGATGCGGATCGGGGCGTCGGCGGTCGACGGGTAGACGTCGACGATCGAACCCCGACGGGCGAACTCGCCACGGTGCTCGACGATCTCTTCGCGGCGGTAGCCGAACTCGACGAGTTGGGCGGCGATCGCGTCGGGGTCGACGACCGCACCCGGACGGATCGTGATCGGTTCGACGTCGATCGCCTCGGGACCCAGCTTCTGGAGGAGGGCACGCACGCCGGCGACGATCACCTTGGGGCAACGCTCACCGCTCCGCAGACGCCACAAGAGTTCGAGTCGCTGGCCCATCGTCTCGACCGCCGGACTGACCCGTTCGAACGGGAGGGTCTCCCACGCCGGGAAGAGGGCGACCTCGTCGGGGCCGACGAACTGTTGCAGGTCGTCGTACATCTGACCGGCCATCGAGCCGGTCGGGCAGGCGACCACGAGCGGCCGCTTCTGCGACAGGTGGGCGAGCGCCGCGATCGACACCGGGCGTGCGACCTCGACGATCGCCAGCCGGGCGCTCGGCTCACCGAGCGCGCGCGTGATCCCGGGTTCGTTCCGGAGCAGCGGGGGGATGTCGGTGAGCGTCACGCCGGGTACGCGGGGGAGGAGAGCATCACCGGGAGTTGTACCGCTGCATGGCCGCATCGACACCTTGATCGACGATCAGCTCCACCGCGTCGGCGGCGTCGGCGATCGCCACGTCGAGGATCTCCCGCTGGCGAGTCGGTACCCGGGTCAGGACGTGGCTGGCACCGCGGTCCTTGTTCGGCGGCTTACCGACACCGATCCGGACCCGTAGGTAGTCCTGGGTCTTGAGGTGCTGGGTGATGCTGCGCAGACCGTTGTGGCCGGCGAGGCCGCCACCGTTCTTCACCTTCAGCACGCCGGGGTCGAGATCGAGTTCGTCCTGCACGACGATGATCTGATCGGGTGTCTCGATGCCGTAGCGCCGCACGAGCGCAGCAACGGCGCGGCCGCTCTCGTTCATGAACGTGAGCGGGAACGCGAGGACGACGCGTGGTGCGTCGGCGCCCGCTCCGAAGCGGGCCTCGCCGATCAGGGAGTTGTCGCGACCCGACTTGAGCGGGGCGTCGTGACGCTCGGCGAGGAGGTCGATCGCCTCGGCGCCGACGTTGTGGCGCGTGCGACGGTACTTCTCGCCGGGGTTGCCCAGACCGACGACGAGCCAGTCGAACGGGGTCCCCTTGCGAGACGACCGGTCGAACAGGCCCATCGGGTCAGTGTGGTGCGTGCGCCCGGAGGCGGATCACTCGGCGTCGTCGTCGCCGGCGGCTTCGGCGTCGCCGTCAACCTCGGCAGCTTCGCCGTCGGCAGCTTCGCCGTCGGCCTCGGCGGCCTCGTCCTCGGCGTCGAGGACCGGGGTGCGCATCGTGAGCACGGTGACGACGGCCCACTCGTCGTCGCCGGTGGCGACGACACCCGACGGCAGCGTGACGTCGCCGAGGGTGATCGTGGTGTCCATGGTCAGGTCGGTCACGTCGATGACGATCTCGTCCGGGATGTTCTTCGGGGTCGTGCTGACCTCGATCTCGGCCATCGCCAGGTCGACCAGGCCGTTCTCCGAGATGACGGCCTTGGCCTCACCCTCGAGACGGACCGGCACGTTCACCCGGATCTCCTCGTTGAGGTTGATCTGGAGGAAGTCGACGTGCTGGACGGTGCGGCGCACGGGATGACGCTGCATTTCCTTGACGATCGCGGGGTACACGGTGCCGTCGACGGTGAGGTCGAGGACCGTGTTCATGCCGGCGGGGCCGGACAGGGCGAGGCGCAGGTCGCGGCGAGCGACCGACACGCTGATCGGCTCCATGCCCTGGCCGTACACGACGGCGGGGATCTGGTCGTCACGGCGCATGCGACGTGCGTCGGCGCTGCCGGTGGCGCGCCCGGAATCGGCGAGAAGAACGGTCTCAGACATTGGTCAGCCTCGAAGAAAGGTCATTACAGCAGCGATCGAGCCTAGCGCTGGTTTCTCGAACCCCCACCGAACCGATCGGGTGTCACGACAGGACCGGGACGTCGGCCATCGCAGCGGCGATCGCGTCGTCGGACAGTTCGAAGTCGACCATCTCGCCGCTCAGGTACTTCTCGTACGCCGACAGGTCGAGGTGCCCGTGGCCGCAGAGGGCGGTCAGGATCACCTTTTCCTCGCCGGTCTCCTTGCACGCCAACGCCTCCCGGATCGCGGCGGCGATCGCATGAGTCGGTTCGGGCGCCGGCACGATCCCCTCGGTCCGTGCGAACTGGAGCGCCCCGGCGAAGCACTCGCGCTGCGGGATCGCGATCGCCTCGGCCAGTCCGAGTTCGTAGATGTGCGAGACGAGCGGGGCCATGCCGTGATATCGGAGGCCGCCCGCGTGGATCGGCTCGGGGACGAATCCGTGGCCGAGTGTGTGCATCTTCATCAGCGGCGTCATGCCGGCGGTGTCGCCGAAGTCGTACCGGTACTCGCCCTTCGTGAGTGTCGGGCAGGCGGCGGGCTCGACGCAGCGGATGACCGGGTCCATCTTCCCTGCCAGCTTTTCGCGCAGGAAGGGGAAGGCCAGACCGCCGAAGTTGGAGCCGCCGCCCGTGCAGCCGACCAGGACGTCGGGTGTCTCGCCGACCTTGGCGAGCTGGAGCAGCGCCTCCTCGCCGATGATCGTCTGGTGCAGCAGGACGTGGTTGAGCACCGAGCCGAGCGCGTAGCGCGCCTTCGGGTCGGCGACACACGCCTCGACCGCCTCCGAGATCGCGATGCCGAGCGAGCCCGGATGGTCGGGGTTCTCGGCGAGGAGGGAGCGGCCGTACTCGGTCCGATCGGAGGGCGACGAGTGCACCTCGGCTCCCCACACCTGCATCATCGTGCGGCGGTATGGCTTCTGACGGTAGGACGCGCCGACCATCCACACCTCGCACTCCATGCCGTACTGGGCGGTGGCGTAGGCGAGTGAGCTGCCCCACTGGCCGGCGCCCGTCTCGGTGGTCAGCCGGGTGATGCCCTCCGCGTGGTTGTAGTACGCCTGCGGCACCGAGGTGTTCGGCTTGTGCGAGCCGGCCGGGCTGACGCCCTCGTACTTGTAGTAGATGCGGGCCGGCGTGCCGAGTTCCTGTTCGAGGCGCGTGGCACGGAACAACGGGCTCGGCCGCCACACGCGATAGATGTCGAGCACCTCGCCCGGGATCTCGACATATCGGTCGGTCGTCGCCTCCTGTTCGATGAGCGCCATCGGGAACAGCGGCGCGAAGTCGTCGGGTGTCGCCGGCTGAAGCGTGCCGGGATGCAGCGGCGGCGGAGGCGGCTCAGGGAGGTCGGCGACGATGTTGTACCAGGTCGTCGGCATCTCCGACTCGGTGAGGTGGATCTTGTGCTGCGGTGCGTCGGCCATGGCCGCGACGGTAGACGACGTCGCGGCGTCAGTCGGACGTCGATCCGGACCCGGACGACGACAGGGTCGCCTCGACGCGGACGCGGACGTCGACGGTCGTGTCGCGGCCCAGCGCGTCGGTGAGGTCGTGGGCGAGATCGTCGACGTCGGGTACGTCCTCGAGTTCGCCGACGAGGTCGACCGACACGTGGTCGCGGTCGGACTCGATCGACAGGACACGCGGCCCGGCGTCGTCGAGCCAGTCGTCGACGGTCGTCTCGAGCGTGGAGCGGTTGAACAGGTCGGTCGCCGCCTGCTGCCCGTTGAGGAGGAGCGCGCCGACGATCATCGCGGCGAGGGCGATGACGGCGGCGAGGGAGGTGGTGACCCGCCGTTGGCCGTCGGTGACGACGTGCAGCGGGACGACGCCGGTGATGATGAACGTGAATCCACCGATCAGCATGATCGCCACGGCGTTCGTGCTGAACAGGAGCAGGGCGCCGCTGGCGGAGCGCCCGTCGCCCTGCGACAGGCTGATCCCGGTGACGGCGAGGGGCGGCACGAGCGAGATCGCGATGGCGACGCCGGGGAGCGCGTCGCTGACGTCGGGCCGCGACAGGCCGTAGGCGCCGGCGCCACCCGCTGCGACCGCGATGATCAGGTCGAGGATGTTGGGTTCGACCCGCGAGGTGATCTGGCTGTTCACGGCGGTGTCGACCACCACCGGTGCGCTCACGCCGAGGACGATGCCGATCGCGATCGCGAGGAGGATGCCGGCCGCCACGAGCGTGGCCGACCTGGCGAGCCGGTTCGGCCACCCCATGCCGAGCGACATCGCCATCCCCATCAACGGCGTCATCAACGGGGCGATCAACATGGCGCCGATGACGACGGCGGTCGAGTCGGCGATGATGCCTCCCGACGCGATGACCGTGGCGAACGACATCAGGACGAGGAATCGGACGATCCGACTCTGGGCGTCGACCCCGGTGTAGGTGAGCCGGTCGGCCAACTCGTTGCGGCCGTCGACCGTCGTCCCCCGCCCCGACAGCCAGGTCTCGATCGCCTCCACGGTGCCGGAGTACCCGACGGTGCCGGGCCGTCGTGCGTCGAGGGTGGTGACGATCGCGATGAGTCCGACGACGACCCAGACGACGGCGACCGCCGTGGTGGCGGTGTCGAGGACCTGCGAGGGGAAGGCGATCGTGAGCAATCCCAGGGCGGTGAACGCAGCGGCCAACGCGACGGACTCCCGGCGTGGTGTCGCTCTGCGACGCACGAGGTGGTGCAGGCCGTAGCCGATCAGGCCGATGCCGACGACCACGCCGAGGTTGGTGTGGGTGCTGCCGATGTCGAGGACGAGCAACACGCCCAGCGCGATGCCGGCGAGCGACAGGACCTGGTCGGCACGCGGCCGGCCGCGGCGGACACCGTCGATCAGGCCGAGCGACGAGTACAGGACGAAACCGAACCCCACGAGCACGCCGAGCACGGCGTTGGTGCGGGTCGGCCACACGATGACCAGCACGCCGAGCACGACACCGGCGACGGCGCGCAAGAGGGTGGTGTCGCGCAGCAGGTCGGGTGTCAGCGGGACCAGCCGATACGTCGGCGACGCCGACGACGGCAGATCATTGGGGTCCGTTCGAGGTGTGGCGGTCCGGCCTGGCCGTTGCCGTCACTCATCGAGCGGGGCCGTCAGGCGAGGTTCTCGCCATCGAAGATGTCGCTGACGCTGGTGTCGTCGAACACGGCCGAGAGCGCCTCGGCGATGATCTCGGCGACCGACAGCACCTCGATCTGGGGGATCTGCTTCTCGGGCGGCAGCGGGAGCGTGTTCGTGAGCACGACCCGGGCGAGCGGCGAGTTCTTGAGCCGGTCGACCGCCGGCCCGGAGAGCACACCGTGTGTCGCCATCGCCCACACCTCGGTGGCGCCGCGGGCGAGCAGGATCTCGGCGGCCGACACGATCGTGCCGCCCGTGTCGATCATGTCGTCGGTGAGGATGCAGAGGCGACCGTCGACGTCGCCGATGACCTCTTTCGCCTCGACCACGTTCGCCTGGCCCTTCGGTCGGCGCTTGTAGATGAACGCGATGTCGGCGTCGCAGTCGTGGAGGTGCTGCGCCATCCGCTCGGCGACCTTGATGCGGCCCGAGTCGGGGGACACGATCACCGGCGAGTCGGGCGCCTGCTGGCGCACGTAGTTCTCGAGGACCGGTGCTGCCGTCAGATGATCGACCGGACCGTCGAAGAAGCCCTGGATCTGACCGGAGTGCAGGTCGATCGAGATCATCCGCTTGGCGCCGGCGGCCTTGAACATGTCGGCGACGAGACGGGCGGTGATCGGCTCACGGCCCTCGGCCTTGCGGTCTTGGCGGGCGTAGCCGTAGAACGGGCAGACGGCCGTGATGCGCTTCGCCGAAGCACGTGACGCGGCGTCGATCATGGTGAGCTGCTCCATGATCGAGTCGTTGACCGACCGGCCGTCGACGCCGTAGTGGCTCTGCATGATGAACACGTCGGCGCCGCGGACGCTCTGGGCGAACCGTGGGCGGATCTCGCCGTTCGAGAACTCGACGATGTTCGGGTCACCGAGGCCCTGCCCGAGGTGTGTCGCCACCTCCTCGGCCAGTGCTGGATGCGTGCGTCCGGTGTAGAGGGCGAGTTTCTTGGTGGTGACCTTCTCCATGGCGAGCCCCTCCCCGGGCGGCGGTGGTGGTCGGCGGTGTGGGTGATCGCTAGTGGGCGTCGGGTGCAGTGTAGAACGGCCCGGTCGTCGTCCCCGCAAGCAGGTTCGAGCCGGCCGTGATGTGGGCGAACGGGCCGACGTCGGAGGCCGGACCGATGACGCCGCCGTCGGCGACGGTTTGACGCACCCGGCTGTTGGCGCCGACCTTGCAGTCGGTCAGCTGGACGTGCGGGCCGATGTCGCACCCGTCGCCGACCGTGGTGGTGCCGTGCAAGGTGGTGCCGGGGTAGATCGTGACGTCGCGGCCGAGCTGGACCGTGACGTCGATGAACGTCTGGCGCGGGTCGAGCATCGTCACGCCGTTGAGCAGCCAGTGGCGGTTCGTGCGATTGCGGAACTCCCGCTCGGCCAGCGCCAGCTGCCAGCGGTCGTTGACGCCCTGGGTCTCGTGGCTCGGCGCTCGCAACGCCCCGACACGGTGACCCATGCCGGCGAGCTGGCCGATCACGTCGGTCAGGTAGAGCTCGCCCTGGGCGTTGTCGCTCGTCAGGTTGCGCAGCGCTGGGCCGAGCAGGTCGCGCCGGAACGCGTAGATGCTGGTGTTGACCTCGCGGACGTCGAGTTCTTCCGGCGCGGCGTCGCGTTGTTCGACGATCCGCAGGACCCGCTCGTCCTTGCCGCGGATCACGCGGCCGTACCCGGTCGGATCGTCCATCACGCTCGTGAGCAGTGTCGCCGCGTTGGCGTTCGCCACGTGGATCGCGACGAGTTCGTCGAGGGTGTCGGCCGACAGCAGCGGCGTGTCGCCCGGCACGACGATGACCGTCGACTCGTCGTCGTAGTCGTCGCCCGACAGCGCCGCCATCCCGATCGCGGTGGCGTCACCGGTGCCGTTCTGCTCGACCTGTTCGGCGAACGCGACGTTCGCCCAGTCGGGTGCCTCGGCGCTGATCTTGTCGCTCACCTGGTCGGCGCCGTGACCCACGACGACGACGGTGTGCGCCGGCTTGAGCAACTCGAGCGCGTGGATCACGTGGAGGACCATCGGTCGACCGCAGATCCGGTGGAGGGGTTTGGGCCGCTCGGAGCGCATGCGGGTGCCGGCACCGGCGGCGAGCACGATCGCGGAAACTGTCATCGTTCCGGGGAGAGGACTCGAACCCCTATAGACGGCACCAAAAACCGCTGTCCTACCATTGAACGACCCCGGAAGGTCTGCCGACGGTGCACCACCGGCCGACGTCCGCCACGGTAGCGCCCCGACCCCGCGTCGCGAACACGGCATCCGCGGTCGATTCGCGATCGACCGGCGATCGACCGGCGATCGACCGGCGATCGACCGGCGGTTCGCGTGACGCTCGCCGTCGGAGGTGGTGGCTGGCCGGGTCGGGCGGTAGCGTGTCGAGCCTTATGGGTTCGCTCGTCAAGAAGCGCCGCAAGCGCATGCGGAAGAAGAAGCACAAGAAGATGCTTCGCCGCACGCGTCACCAGCGTCGCAAATAGTTTCCGCAATCTGTCCGACTGCCGACGGCCCGCTCTTTCTTCGATCTACGAAGCCGGGGTGGTTCGCGCGGCGATGATCTCGACGCCCTCGTTGCCCAGCGCAGCGAGGGCGTTGCTGTGCTCGCCGTGGACGAACCAGGTCGCGCCACTCCCCGCCAGCACCGGTGTCCGACCGGTGGCCTCGCCGATCCTGTCGCGCCAACGCGCCAGGTCGGGTTCGACGCGCAACGCTGCCGGCTCGAGATCGTTCGGGCCGGGCGCGGTCGGTCCGCCGAGGTCGTCCCAGGCCCGGTAGGCGGCCGGCGTCGATACCTGCAGCGGCGGGATGACCAGGGTGACGACCCGGTCGAGGTGGGGGAGCGGCTCGACGATCTCACCGATGCCGCGCACGCGGGCCCGTCCACCGACGAGTGAGAACGCCACGTCGGCGCCCAGGCGCGCCGCCGCCGCGAGGCCGTCGGCATCGGTCGGGTGCCCCGTCCAGCGCATGACGGCGGCAGCGTTCGAGGACCCGCCACCGAGACCACCGCCGTGGGGGATCCGCTTGTCGATGGTCAGGCCGGCGGTGCGGCCGCCGAGCGCCCGGACGGCGAGATTGCGGTCGTCGGTCGGCACGCCGTCGGCGTAGCGGCCGGTGATCGTGGTGCCGGTGCCGTCGGGGTCGATCGTCACGACGTCGTGGAGGTCGAGGGTGACCATCTCGGCGTCGATCAGATGGAACCCGTCGTCGCGCAACCCGGTGATCCGCAACGACAGGGTGAGTTTCGCCGGAGCCAGCAGGGTGATCACGGCCGGAACCCTAGACACGATGGGGTCGGATACGTTTCGTCGGCCCCGACGAAACGTATCCGACCCCATCGCGGTCGTACCCTGGACGGATCGACGCGGTACGGATCGACCAGTGGCTGCACGCGGTGCGCCTGACGAAGACCCGGTCCGACGCGGCCGCCGCGGTGAAGGGCGGACACGTCACCGTCAACGGCGCGCCGGTCAAGCCGGCGACCAAGATCGTCGTCGGCGACCGGGTCGAGGCGCTCCTGAACCGCCGGCAGCGGGTCGTGGTGGTGACACGGGTCCTGTCGAAGCGGGTCGGTGCGGCGGTCGCCGTCGAGTGCTACGACGACGAGAGCCCGCCACCGCCCGAACGCGACGAGTTCGAGGCGATCTTCGCCCAGCGCGACCGCGGCACCGGCCGCCCCACCAAACGCGACCGCCGCAAGATCGACCACCTCCGCGGCCGCCCACGCTGACGAGTCCTGAGATCCCGATGACTTGGAGTTCTCGGTGGCGTCTGTGACGGTCCCCGCACCGTCTACCCCCGAGATCGTCGGTGCCACAGGTTCTCGGTGGCGTTCGTCGCGGTTCCTGCACCGCGTGCCCCCGAGATCTTTGGGCCGAAGGTTCTCGATGACTGACGGTGCGCGTCAGGGATCTCGGTGGCGTCTGTGACGGTTCCTGCACCGTCTGCCCCCGAGATCGTTGGTGCCACAGGTTCTCGGTGGCGTTCGTCGCGGTTTCCGCACCGTGTCGCGCCGAGAACTCGGCAGCAGTCGGCAGCGCGGCGTGCCCCCTCAGCTGGTGGCGCGGGTGAGGCGGATCCAGGCGTCGACGCCGAGGGTTTCGGGGCGGGCCTCGGGGGAGACGCCGGCGGCCTCGAACTGTTCGGGGGTGACGACCCCGGACAAGGACCGCCGCAGCATCTTGCGCCGTTGCCCGAAGCCCTGCTTGACCAGGGCGAACAGCGCCTCGGTGTCGACCTCGGGCGGCGTCCGACGGTCGATCCGGACCAACGCCGACTCGACGTTCGGCTTCGGCACGAACACCGATGCCGGCACGGTCGCCGCCAGTTTCGCCGTCGCCCAGTACGACGTCTTCACGCTCACGGCGCCGTACTGCTTCGACCCCGGCGCGGCGGCGAAACGCTCGGCGACTTCTTTCTGGACCATCACCAGCATCGACTCGATCGCCGGCACCTCGTCGAGCAGATCGCACACGAGCGGCGTGCCGACGTTGTAGGGCAGGTTCGCGACGAGCGTCCACCGATCCGAGGCAGCGAGCAGCGTCGCCCAGTCGGCCTCCATCGCGTCGGCCTCGACCACGGTGACGTTGTCGCGGTCGGCGACGACGGAGCGCAACACCGGGACGATGCCACTGTCGACCTCGACCGCGAGCACCTCGGCGCCGGTGTCGGCCAGGGCCAGCGTCAGCGAACCGAGACCGGCGCCGATCTCGACGACGTGGTCGCCCTCGCCGACCCGGGCGAGTGACGCGATCCGTCGCACGGTGTTGGGATCGGCGACGAAGTTCTGGCCGAGGTCGCGTCGCGGCGCCAGCCCGCCCTGTTCGAGCAGGTCGTGGATGGCGGGACGGGAGTGCGTCACCAGCTGAGCTGCACCGGCACCGGTGCGTCGGTGAGGTCGGCGATCTGGAGGAACGCGTTGGCGTGCAACACGACGGCCTCCTCGGGACGGGGCCCGCCGACGTTGTTGATGCAGTCGACCTGCATGCTGTTGTCGAGGTTGGTGACGGTCACGAGCGCCTCGAACGGCACACCGGGCGCCCCGACGAGGCACTCGGCCACGTTCGTGATGTCACGGCTGAACGTCGCCTGGCCGGTGATCCCCTGCGGTGGGCGTGGGATCGCTATCGTGGCCGGGTCGTCGCTGCCGCCCGACGCGTCGCCGCTCAGCACCTCGACCGGTGACGTTCCCATGACGTCGGTGGCGGTCGGTCCGGTGGGTGACGTCGCCGCGTCGGCGCCGCCGGTCCCCGGTGTCGTGCCGATGACGGTCACCGACGGCTGGCTCGACGGCTCGTCGTCGCCACGGGTCAGCAAGAACGCGGCAGGGCCGAGCACGAGCGTGATCGCGATCGCGATGAAGGTGCGTCGGCGTTGTGCGTAGTCGTAGTCCATGATGCGGGTCGGTGCGGGATGGCCGTCGAACGGGCCACTCCAGGCTACTGACGGTTCGCTCGGGTCGCAGGGCATCGCCGCCGGCCGCGGCACCCGTCTCAGTGGTGGTTCAGCCGAGGCGGAAGACGCGCCGCGCATTGGCGGCGGTCGCCTCGGCGACGTCGGCGATGCGCACGTCACGGAGATCGGCGATGAACTGCGCCGTGTGGGCGACGTACGCCGGTTGGTTGGTCTTGCCGCGATGGGGGACCGGGGCCAGGTACGGGGCGTCGGTCTCGATCAACATCCGGTCGAGCGGCACGATGCGGGCGGCGTCCTGGAGATCGGTGGCGGTCTTGAACGTCACGATGCCGGAGAAGCTGACGTCGGCGCCGCGGTCGAGGCACCGACGGGCCTCGTCGGGCCCTCCCGTGAAACAGTGGAAGATCGTGCCGTTCGGCATGCCCTCGGCGTCGAGCACGTCGAACGTGTCGTCCCAGGCGTCGCGCGTGTGGATCACGAGTGGCAGGTCGTGCTGATGGGCGAGCTGGATCTGGGCGGCGAACGCGGCGCGCTGGGTGTCGCGCGGGGAGTTGTCGTAGAAGTAGTCGAGTCCGGCTTCACCGATCGCGACGACACCCGGCGACTCGATCAGGTCGACGATTGTGTCGACGCCCTGGTCGGCATCGTGCGGGTGCAGACCCACCGAGGCCCAGACGTCGTCGTTGGCCGCCGCGACCGCGATCGAGGCTTCGCTGGTCGGACGATCGCACCCGACCGCGACCATGCCCGTGACGCCGGCGGCCCGGGCGGCGTCGAGCGCCGCCGACGGGCCGTCGGGCATCCGGTCGTCGTAGACGTGACAGTGCGAGTCGAACAGTTCCACGTGCTTGGCCTCGTTCAGGCGGTGATGCGCGGGAACAACGGGTCGCCCTTCGTGACGGTGAGGCCACCGGGATACCCGCCCCACGTCGCAGCGTCGGGCAGGAGCTGGTCGACCACCTCGCCGCTCAGTCCGATCCGTTCCCAGATGGCCTGGCTCGTCTCGGGGACCGCCGGGTAGGCGAGCACGGCGACGATGCGCAGCGCCTCGAGGGCGTCACCCATCACGCGGTCGACGTCGGCACCCGGCTCCATCTTCCACGGCTCGTTCGATTCGAGGTACGCGTTGGTCGCCCGGATCAGGGACCATGTCGCGTCGAGCGCTTTCGACGGCGCGACGTCGTCCCAGCCCTTCGCCGTGTTGGCGTACGCGTCCGCCGCAGCGGTGGCCAGCGAACTCGATGGATCGGGCGCCGGGCCGACCCCGTCGCACTTCTTGCCGACGACCGTGGCAACGCGTGCCGCCAGGTTGCCGAGGTTGTTCGCCAGGTCGGCGTTGTAGCGGGCGACGAGCCCGTCGTAGGTGAAATCACCGTCGGAGCCGTACGGCGTCTCGGCGAGCACGTAGTAGCGGAACCCGTCGACGCCGGTCGTGTCGACCAGGTCGAGAGGATTCACGGCGTTGCCGCCCGACTTCGACATCTTCTCGCCACCGACGAGCAGCCATCCGCCGACGCCGTAACCCTTCGGCGGCTCGACGCCCGCCGACATCAGCATCGCCGGCCAGTAGACGCAGTGGAACCGGATGATGTCCTTGCCGATCAGGTGGTAGTCGACCGGCCACCAGTCGGTGTAGTCGGCGCTGTCGTCGCCGAAGCCGACCGCCGACAAGTAGTTGGTGAGGGCGTCGAACCACACGTACGCGACGTGATCCTCGTCCCACGGGAGCGGGATGCCCCAGTCGACCGTGGTGCGGCTGACCGAGAAGTCGCGCAGGCCCGACTTGATGAGGCCGAGCGCCTCGTTGGCCCGGTGGGCGGGCTTGATCGCGTCGGGGTGCTCGGCGTACCAATCGAGCAGCCGGTCCTGGAATCGACTGAGGCGGAAGAAGTAGTTCTCCTCCTCGAAATGCTCGACCGGCCTTTTGTGGATCGGACAGACGTGCCCCTCGTCGAGTTCGTCCTCGGTGTAGTACGCCTCGCAGCCGACGCAGTACCAGCCCGAATACGTGTCGAGTTCGATGTCGCCGGCGTCGTAGCAGCGCTGCAGCAGCTCGTTCACCGCGGTGCGGTGGCGTGGCTCGGTGGTGCGGATGAAGTCGTCGTTGGCAATGTTCAGCCGGTCCCACGCGTTCGCGAACTTCGGTGCGACCTCGTCGGTGAACTCCTGGGGCGTCTTGCCCGCCGCCTCGGCCGCCTGCTGGATCTTCTGTCCGTGCTCGTCGGTGCCGGTCAGGAACTTGACGTCGTCGCCCATGAGCCGGTGCCACCGCGTCAGCGCGTCGCCGACGATCGTCGTGTACGCGTGGCCGAGATGGGGCTCGGCGTTCACGTAGTAGATCGGGGTGGTCACATAGAACCTGCTCACCCCGTCGACGCTACCGCCCGAGCCAACCCGGCTCCCGGCCGGTTCGACTCGGAGGTGGGCGTGCATGCCGAACCGGCCGTGTGACGGGTGTCCCACGAGCCGGGTCCGAGTCGTCGACCGCCGAACTCCTAGGTTTGCCCGCCATGAGTGAGTTCGAGCAGGCGACGGCGGTCGCGCCCCGAGGCGACGGGACCTACGACGCCACCATCCACGACGGATGGGACATCATGGGCAACGCCAACGGCGGCTACCTGATCGCGCTCGCGGCGCGGGCGATGGGGGATGCCGCCGGCCGGCCGCCGTTGTCGCTCACCGCGCACTACCTGGCACCCGGACGTGTCGGGCCGGTGACGGTCGACGTCGACGTCGTGCGCGCCGGTCGCCGGATGGCGGTCGTGCGCGGCACGGTCGTCTCGGCCGAGCACGGACCCGCCATGGCGTTGCTCGGCACCTTCGCCGACCAGCCCGGTCCGGAGCAGGCCGGACCATCGGTGATCGACGCCGCCCCGCCCGACCTGCCGCCGTTCGAGCAGTGCGTGCCCGCCGGGCCGCCGGTCGCGATGAACGTGTCGGGGTTCGGCCATCGCGTGGTGTGTGCCTACCACCCGGACGACACCGGCTTCCGCGAGGGCAACCCCACCGGCACCGCGATGGTGCGCGGCTGGTTCGAGTTCGTCGACGACACCGACATCGACGCGTTCGGGCTGATGGTGGCGCTCGACGCATTCGCCCCGGTCTGTTTCAACCGGGAGGAGTTCCCACCGTCGTGGGCACCGACGCTCGAGCTGACCACGCACATCCGCGAGACGCCCGCCCCCGGCCCGTTGCGGTGTGTGTTCCGCAGCCGCTTCATCCAGAACGGCATGTTCGAAGAAGACGGCGAGGTCTGGGACAGCCGGGGCGTGCTCGTGGCCCAGTCGCGCCAGCTCGCTCTCATCCCCAAGCCGATGTAGGCGGCGCCGGAGGCGTCACCAGCGGTTGCGGGCCTCTTCCGCGAAGCCGTCGACCTCGCCGAGTCGGTGCTCCCGCCCGTCGTCGGATCGGACGCTCCCCGACCACGTGCCGAAGCACTGGTGGACTTCCATCTTCAACACCTTCAGGTCGGTGTTGTCGTACCGGTCGAACGTCGGGTGGAGTGTGACGTCGACGCCATCGCCCGTGATCCGCCACGGCCGTGTCGGCTCGTCCCACGAGTAGTCCCAGTCGAGTTCGTCGTGGATCTTGGTCAGGCGCCCGTCGATGCAGACGGCGTTCTCGGTGAACCCGGTGCCCTCGGTCCACTTGCCGCCGAACTGCAATCCGACGAGGGCGCCGTCGACCGATCGTCCCGATCCGGCGGCCCAGTTCCACCGGTTCGAGTACGGCCAGATGCCGCGCCCGAGGTCCTGGACGCCGAACGATCGCTGACCGCCGACCGTCCAGGTCCGCTCGCCGATCGAGACCGTGCCGGTCGCCGGCCGGGTGTTCTGTTTCGACGTGAACTGGAAGGTCCGGTCGCTCCTCGGGATGACGACGTTGAGCGACTCGTGTCCGACCGGTTTGGCGACTTCGAGGTCGACCGCGACGTCGCCGCTGGCCGACGGGGCGCGGGCGGACAGCAGCGTGGCGTCGTCGTGCTCTTCGATCCGCATCGAGATCGCCGGGTCGTCGATCGACATGACGCCGGTACACACCTGCTCGGGGAGTTCGATACCCCGGGCGAACGGCCGCAGGGTCGTGGCGGTGGTCGACGTGCCGTCGGCACGATCGAGGATCCAGCAGGTCGCCAACCCGGCGTAGTCGATGTCGGCGTACGTCAGCGCTACGACCAGCTCCGGTGTCATCACGCACCAGTAGTCCCACCGCTTCTTGCGGCCCCACGCGCCGCGCAGGTTCGCCCGCAGCGCCGGGACGCGTGACCACCCGCGAGCGTCGGGCGCCAACCGACGTCCGATGCACAGGTCGACCGGGCCCGTCAGCTCACGTTCGTGCCCCATCAGCGCCAGAACGACTTGCTGGCGCGGCGCGTGCCGAGCTCGATGCCGGCGGCGAAGGTCGCTGCGGCCACCCCGGCCGATGCGACCCCGGTCGCCGTGCGGCGGATCACCGTCTTCGTGCGCTGGCTGAAGATGACGATCGGCCAGCCGTGTTCCTTCGCGTGCCGCTCGAGCTTCGAGTCGGGGTTGACGGCGACGGGGTGGCCGACGGCGCTGAGCATCGGCAGGTCGCTCGACGAGTCGGAGTACGCGTAGCAGAGGCGCAAGTCGTACCCCTCGAAGCGGGCGATCTCCTCGATCGCGTCGACCTTGCCCTGTCCGTAGGTGAACGGCCCGTCGAGTTCGCCGGTGTAGATGCCGTCGACGACCTTGCCCTTCGTGCCGATCCCGTGCGTCATGCCGAGCGAGATCGCCAACGGTTCGACGATCTCGTGCGGCGCGGCCGACACGATGTACGTGGCCCGGCCGGCGTGCCGGTGGATGTCGACCAGGCGGCGTGCCTCGGGTCGGATCTTGCCGAGCAACGTGGGGAGGACGCGCTCGTTGAGGGCGAGCAGATCGTCCTGTCGTTGACCCTCGACGAAGCCGAGGATGCGGTCGCGGGCGTTGTCGCTCGCTCCGGTGTCGTGGTCGCCCCGGAACTTGAACGTCGCCGCGGTGATCGCGTCGCGCACCAGCTCGTGGGTCGGCATCATCTTCATCGATCGTGCCGCTGTGGCCAGGGCGAATGCCGACGACCCGGAGATCAGGGTGCGGTCGAGGTCGAAGAACGCTGCACTCGGCCCGGTCGACGCCACCGCCACGTACTCGCTCATGTGCCAGAGGGTACCGGGGCCCCCTTCCCCCACCGACCGCCCCGGTCGGGTCGACAAACGGCGCCACCAAGATCTCGGCGGCTCTGGGAGCGGTTCGCGCACCTATTCCCGCCGAGATCTTGCGGGCGCATGGGTCGCGCGATCTGGTGGGTTCGTTGGTGAGCAACACGGATCTCGGCGGATCTGGTTGCGGTTTGCGCGCCTTGAGCCGCCGAGATCTCGTGGGCTCGGTGGCTTGCGCGGATCTCGGCGGCCCGAGTGCTGCATCGCGCATCGGCGGACACCGAGATGCGTCAGGCCGCAGGTGACGCCCGCCACCGAGCCAGGACGCGCCGGAGCGTCGCCGCCGTCTCGTCCGGTTCGAAGAGGATGTGGCGGCGCGTGAGTCGGACGACGACGAAGCCGGCGCCCTGGAGCGAGGCGTCGCGAGCGTGGTCCCGGTCCCACGTCGCCCGATCGGCCACGTGGTACTCCCAACCATCGCACTCGACGACGACCGGCGTCCCGACGAAATGGAAGTCGGCTTCGAAGCCGCCGAGTCGAGCATGGAAGACCGCTGGCGGGAGTCGGCGCTCGATCAGGAGCCGCGCCATCGCGATCTCGAGGACGCTGTCCGGGATCTCGTCCGCGACCGGCCAGGCTTCGATTGCCGTCCGGAGCGCCACCACGCCGGCTCGCCCCTGTCGGGAATGCCGGGCCAGCAGCGCCGACAAGGTGTCGAGTGTGAGGCGACGCTCGACGGTGAAGTGGTCCAGTGCAGCGGTCACGGCACCCGGATCGACGGCGCCGAGGTCGACGAGTGTTCGCAGCTCGTTCGTCGTCGGGATGCCGTGCCGATGCGTAGGGACCAGGTCGATGCGGTCCGTGGGCCGATGGACGACGACGCCCTCCAGGCGACGCTGGCAGGATCGGTCGACGATGACGTCGACCGGGTCGTCGAACGGTCGCCGGAGCCCGAGCAAGTAAGCGGCACTCCGGTGTGACGCCACCACTGTCGACGGTGCCGACGTGCCTTGGCGGAGCGAGAGGACGGCAGCGAGGATTGCTTGCTCCCGAGTCGGCGGCGCGCCCGGCAGGCGAGCGACGCCTGGGTGCATGCCGAGCAGCGGTCCCCGTCGGATCGCGCGATGCCACGCACTTCGCTCGACACCGAGCCGCTCGGCCTCGGCTCGGGTGATCAGGCCGTGGTGGCGTGTGGCGAAGTCGTCGAACAGTTGGAGTTGCACGCCGACCGGAAGGTCGCCTGCATTCGAAAATGGAACGCGGTATCGAACTCGGTTCTCCGCGTGGCGCTTTCTGCACCTGGATCCGCCGAGAACATCGCACTCCGCCTGCGTTCTCGCGATCTCGGGCTGCTTCGGAGGCCCGTTCGTCCCGGATTCCGCCGAGATCCTCGGGGTGGGGTGCGTGGCAGGCTGGGGTGGTGAGGATTCGGGGTGCCCGGGACGACGACGCGGCGGCGATGTACGACATCTGCGTCCGTACGGCCGACGCCGGGGGAGATGCTCGTTCGTTCCACGGCGACCCCGACCTGCCGGGGCACGTGTGGGCGGGTGCGTACGTCGCACTCGAGCCCGAATACGCCTTCGTCCTCGTCAACGACGGTGACGTCCCCGTCGGTTATGTGATCGGTGCACTCGACTCGCGTTCGTTCGAGGCGCGATGTGAACGTGACTGGTGGCCCTCGCTGCGCGAGCGATACCCGCTCGGGTCGGGTGCGACCGAACGCGACCGGACCGAGATCGGTTTCGTCCACGCTCCACCGCTCGCCGCTGACGAGGTCGTCGCCGGCTACCCCTCGCACCTCCACATCGACCTGCTTCCCGAGGCGCAGGGTCGGGGCGCCGGTCGGCGCCTGATCGAGACGCTGACCGCATCGCTCGCGGCCGACGGTTCACGCGGCGTGCATCTCGGCGTCGCGATGCAGAACGAGAACGCACGCGCCTTCTACGAGCGGGTCGGCTTCGCCGAGTTCGCCCGCACCGACGACACCGTCACCTTCGTCATGCCGCTGGCCGCCGACGAGTCGTCATAGATTCGCCGTTCGGTTCCCGGTGGTTCTGGTTGCGCCGCGTGCGACTCGTTCCGCCGAGATCGTGGGTGAGGTTTGGTGGGTGAGTTCTCGGTGGTTCTGGTTGCGCTGAGTGCAACTCGTTCCGCCGAGATCGGTGGCGGGAACGGTGCGGGTGGCGCCGCGGTTCTCGGTGGTTCTGGTTGCGCTGAGTGCAACTCGTTCCGCCGAGATCTTTGCCGCCGGCGCGGCGGGTTACTCGCTGATGGCGAGGGCGTAGACCTGCTTCTTGGGGAGGCCGAGGCGGGTGGCGACCGTGGCGATCGCGTCGCGCTTGGTCGCTCCGGCGGCGATCTCCTCGCGGAGCGCGGCACGGATGGCGTCGTCGTCGGGCGGGGTGTCGTCGGCCACCACGCCGTCGAGCACGATCACGTATTCGCCACGCGGCTCGCCGAGGTCGATGTCGCCCAGCGTGCCGCGCCTCACTTCCTCGTAGAGCTTGGTGAGTTCTCGGCACACGGCGACCCGACGATCGGCGCCGCACACGTCCGCCAGATCGGCCATCGTGCGCTCGATCCGATGCGGCGCCTCGTACAGCACGACCGTCCGCACCTCGTCGGCGAGGGCTCGTAGCCGACCGGTCCGGTCGCGCCCCGAACGGGGGAGGAACCCTTCGAAGACGAACCGCTCGGTCGGGAGTCCGCTGATGACGAGCGCGGTGGTCACCGCGTCGGGCCCGGGCACGGCCGACACCGTGTAGCCGGCGTCGACCGCGGCACGGACGAGTCGTTCGCCCGGGTCGGAGACGCCCGGCATGCCGGCGTCGGTGACGACCGCGACGTCACCACCCGACCCCAACACGTCGAGCACGTCGGCGATGCGGTGGTACTCGGTGTGGTCGTTCGCGACCGCCAGACGGTTGGCCCGCACACCGGCGTGCTGCAGCAACTTGCCCGTACGGCGGGTGTCCTCACAACACACCAGGTCGGCGTCGCGCAGGACCTCGATCGCACGGGGTGTGAGATCGCCGAGGTTGCCGATCGGGGTGCCGACCAACCACAGCGTCCCCGGGCCCGTCGGCGGGCCCGGCTGGTCGCTCACGAGTCGTCGCCTCGAACTTCGATCACGTCGCCGACGCGCAGACCCCATCGGGCGAAAGCGCCGGCCTCCGCCTCGACGACAAGGGAGGCGGACCACACCGGCACACCGATGCGGTTGCGGTGCATCTGCATCGTCTTGACCACATTGCCGTCACCGTCGAGGAACGCCACGTCGATCGGGAAGTTCATCCCGATCGTGTGGATCCAGCGACACGGTGCGAGGACGATCGCCCCGTCGAGGTGCTCCCGGCCGAGCAACCCCTTCCGACGGGCCGTACGCGAGTCGGCGACCTCCGCCGACGCGAGGACGCGCTTGTCGTCGGTCACCAACCAAGCCACTCGCGAAGTGTGCCACGTCGGTGCCCCGACGCCCACGCCGTCGTCGGGTCAGGCCTGGGCCCAGGCGTCGCGCATGGTCGCGGCCCGGCGTTCGCCGGACACGATCTGCGCCATGAGTCCGGCACCGGCCAGCACCGCCCAGATGACGTACCAGTACCAGTCGTCGTTCAGTTCGTCGGTGATGGCGGCCGACGTGGTGATCTGCTCGCTGTCGAGCTGCCCGAACAACAGCATCAGTCCACCGACGATCACCGATGCACCCGCCATCGCACTCAGCACGATCAGCAGGATCGACGGCAGGTCGCCGATGATCGCCACGACCGCGAGCGTGATGCCGAGGGCGAGGCCGGCGAGCACGATCAGCCAGTTCCAGTTCACCCCCAGCGCGACGAGCACACTCGCACCCAGGGTGAATCCGATGCCGCCCATCGCGAGCGCGATCGAGACGGCGTAATAGAGGTAGGCGATCGCCGCGAACACGACGGCGAGCAGGATCGCGAGCGTCCACGACAGTGCGTTGGCGAGGATGCCGCCGTCGTCGGCGCCGATGCTGGCACCGAGCGCGAACCCGACCAGTGCGCCCCAGATCGCGATCACGATGCGCATCGCGATGTACCCCTGGAAACAGAACACCCCGCCGACGAAGATCGCCAGCAAACCCGCTACCCAATCGTTCATGGCGTCATCATGACACGTGGCTCGTCGCGCCCACGCGGCGACGACACGATGTGTCGTCGCCGCTACTCGACGAGGACGTTGTCCCAGTGCCAGGTGTGGCCGAGGACCGGACCGTCCTTGTCAGGCGTGTAGTTCTGGTCGTAGAAGACGACTCGCTTGGGTCCCGTCGGGAACGAGCCTGGCGAGGTCATCGACGTTCCTGCGACGGTGAACGTGATGGTTCCGTTCTGGTTGTCGACCAGGCAGGCCTGGTGTCGGGTCGCCTTGTCGGTTGGCGTCGGGTTCGCCTGTGGGCCGACGTCGTGGCCGATCCGCAGCAGCGCGACATGGGCGCCCGCGCCGCCCCACGAGGCGATCACCCGATCGTTGCCGATGATATCGGGCACGTCGGACGCTGTGACGTCGGACAGCACGTAGCCAGGGACACCCCGATACGTCGAGTTGTACAACCCGGCGCTCACGACGCCCATCTTCCACCACTGACGTGCGCCGAGATTGGTGAGGTTGACGTCGACGCAGACACGGCTGACGGCGTCGAACGTCGGCTTCGGGGCGAACGTGACGATCGAGAAGCCGTCGACTTCGCCCATGGCGGTCATGAGGTGATCTCGGCACAGGTAGAACGCGTTCGCTTGGCGGGTCACTTGGGAATCGCTGGGACGCCACGACAGGGTTCGTTGGGTGTCGGGGCTCCCGCACGCCGTGTCGTGGTCGCCGGTCCACGTGCCGCCGGATGAACCGTCGTAGTTGTGGATGTCGACGTTGCGTTGGAAGACGTGGAGGTCGAATCGGTCGAGCCCTGTGTTCCCGGCGAAGTCCTCAGCGAACTGAACCGCGCCGCTGCCGCCGCTGGTGGTGGTGGTGCGGGTGTCGAGGAGGCGTGCGGGGGTGCGGGGTGAGAAGTCGCTGCCGGCGGGGAACCAGCCGGTGATGTCGGCGACGATGTCGGTGGTGGCGAGGGTGTGGATGCAGATCTTGCCGCTGGATGAGAGCGGGATGATGCTGGCGTTCGCGATGGTGGTGCCGGCGGCGTAGTTGAGGGTGGAGGCGGTGGGTCGGGTGCCGCAGTTGTAGGCGGTGAGGTGTCCGGCTGCTTGGGGGTTGGTGGCGGTGAGGTTGATCGCAGCGGCGGTCGCACCGTTGGGGACGCCGGCGGTGCCGGTCACCTGCAACTCGATGGTCGTGCCGGCCGGCTGGACCGCATCGACGGACGTACTCGCCGGCACCGCCACCAACGACACGAGAAGTGCGAATACCGAGCGCGACGTCCACGGGTTCTTCATGACGAAAACATTACAGTTGGATGTCGGGCCGCGTCATGCACGGGTGTCGCCCACTCGGGTGAACGTCGGACCGACGGCCACCAGAGTGGGCGAGACGGGTCAACTGACGACGATGTTGTCCCAGTGCCACGTGTGCCCGATCGGCACCCCGTCCTTGTCCGGTGTGTAGTTGTGGTCCTTGAAGAAGACCTGGAACTTGTCCGGGAACTGGCCGGGGTAGGTGTACTTCTGGCCGAGGAAGTCGAACGTGATCGTCCCGTTCATGTTGTCCGTCATGCTGAAGGAGCGTCGGATGGCCTTCGAGGCGCAACCCTCTGGGTCGGCGGCTCCGGAACCGCACACGTGTCCCCAACCGAGCGGGTCGCGCGACTGCCCGCCCGAGAAGATGTTGCCGTCGTTGCCGAACGGGCCCTTGCCAACGGCGATCGTCTCGGGGTGGTAGGCCTCGATCTGGGCCGTGGAGGCAACCCAGTCGACGGTGGTCAGGAACGGCTCGCCATCGGCGATCAGCACCACTTCCCACCACTGACGGTTGCCGAGGTCCGTGACGTTGACGTCCCACGACACGGTGCGGTGGACGCCGCGCTCGAACACTTGCTTCGGCGAGAACCAGCCGATCGAGTAGCCGGATGTGTCGCCGATGCTCGTCATCAGGTGATCGCGGCACATGTAGAACGACTCGTCCGGTCGGTCGCGGCGGATCGTTCGCTGCGAGTCGGGCGACCCGCAGGTGGTGTCGTGATCGCCGGTCCACGACTGCTGGGCGACGAGGAAGTTGTCGCGATGGAACACGCCGGTGGTGAACCGGTCGAGTCCGGTGTTGCCGGAGAAGTCCTCGACGAATGCGGCCGACGAGGCGACCGGCGGAGTCGGAGCGACCGTCGTGGTCGGTGCCGCCGTGGTGGTCGGTGCCGCCGTGGTGGTCGGTGCCGCCGTGGTGGTCGGTGCCGCCGTCGTGGTGGGCGCGGCCGTCGTGGTGGGCGCCACGGTCGTGGTGGGTGCCACAGTGGTCGGCGCGACCGTGGTGGCGGGCGCGGTCGTCGTCACCGGCGTCGTCGATCCGCCGATGCGGATCGGTGCCGCCGGCGGGAACGAGGCCTGCTCCCACTGGCGCTCCGAGGCGATGGTGGCGACTCGGCTCATGTAGCCGACGGCCGCATCGGTGTACCAGCGTCCGGAGAACCACAATCCTTGGCATCCGGCAGCATCGCCGGCGGTGTAGGTCCGACCGCGATCGACGGTGTTCAGCCAGTCGAACTGGCCCTCGTAGCACGCTCGCCAGACGGCGTACGTGTAGTCGAGGTTGTACGCCGAGCTCCTGACCGCCTTCGCGTCGGCGAACGCCGACTGGTGGTAGGTCCAGCGGACCTGCCCGAGCCCGATCGACTCGGGGCACTGGTTGGAGTGGATCGAGTCACCGTTGTACTGCGCTG